>JAAZVY010000046.1 GCA_018623195.1 Flavobacteriaceae bacterium
AAGAACTCCAGCGATTTTTAGATACTAATCCTGAGAGATTGTCTATTTATGAGGCCTTTGATCGTGCTAAGCAGATGAAAATTGCTCCGTGTGCCTATGTGGCCTATGATATTGCACGATGGGATTTATTGGCTAAGAAGGGGCAGATGCCGCTGTATCGAATGCTGGGGCTTTCGCTTCCGACTGCGGCGACTTCGATGACCATTGGGATTAATCCGCCTGAAGTGGTGAAAGAGCGCATCCCGATTCTAATGAATGATATGCCCAGTCTCAAGGGACTAAAAATTAAATTAGGATCTCCCGAAGGTATTGATGCAGATAAGGCCATGTTCGAACAGGTCGTTGAGTCTGCGAGCGCGTATGATTTGAAGTTGCGGGTTGATGCCAACGGCGGATGGTCACTGAGCGACGCCAAACACATGCTCGATTGGCTTTCAAAACGTGGAGTTGAATACATTGAACAGCCACTGGTTGAGGGGTCTGAAGATCAGTTGCCTGAACTGTTTAAGAATCGTCCGATGCCCATCTTTGTGGATGAGTCGTGTCGCTCAGCTAGTCAGATTCACAAATACGCCCACTGTGTAGATGGGGTGAATATGAAGCTCATGAAATGCGGAGGGATCACTGGGGCCCTTGAAATCATTCAAGTGGCTCGTTCTTACGGATTAAAAACCATGATTGGTTGTATGTCCGAATCTTCGGTGTCGATTGCCGCCGCCGCTTCACTTACGGGAATCATCGATCATGTCGATTTAGATTCTCATTACAATTTAGCTCCAGACGTAGCCGTTGGCGCTCCGCTCGTCGATGGTATTACGATGCCTACCGATGAATTTGGACACGGAGCACGATTAAAACCTGAAGAATAATGTTACAACCGAAAGAAAAAGTAGCGATCTATATGGAGGGCCATCTCGAAAGTGATTTCGGGAAGATGGGCTTTGGTGCGGTGAGGTATTTAGCCAACGACATTGTCGCCGTCATCGATAGCGCTCAAGCAGGGCGTGAGATGTCAGATTTTATGAATACCTCAAGATCGATCCCGGTGGTGGCTAGTTTAGAAGAATCAATTGCCCTTGGTGCTGAGGTGCTTCTTTTAGGAATCGCTCCTGTGGGCGGAAAAATCCCTGATTTCTGGTACCAAACCCTAGACAAAGCGATTGATTCGGGAGTTTCACTCATCAATGGCTTACACGATTTGTTGGCTCCTAGATATGAAGATCGTTTGAAACAAAATTGGGTCTGGGATGTGCGGGTTCCGCAGTTTATTCCGGCCATTGGTTCGGCACGAGCTTTAGAGCATCAGGGCAAGCGAATTCTCTGTGTAGGTACCGATAATGCGGTGGGTAAGATGACCGCTGGTTTAGAATTATATCGAGGACTTTTAAAGCAGAATCGTTCAGCTGGCTTTGTGGCTACCGGGCAGATTGGGATTACGGTAACAGGTGCTGGAATTCCGCTGGATGCCTTCAAAGTAGACTACGCTTCGGGCGCCGTTGAAACCGCTGTATTAGAACATGCCGATAAAGATTATATCGTTATTGAGGGGCAGGGATCACTTCTTAACCCAAGTAGCACGGCGACTTTGCCGCTGATGCGAGGGAGTTGTCCGACCCATCTGATTCTTTGTATGCGAGGAGATAAAACCACTCTTAGATCAAATACTCAAATTAAGATACCTAATCTCAAGGATTTTATCGCTCTGAATGAATCGCTGGCATCGGTATGCGGAACCTACCCTGATGCCAAGGTGGTGGCCATTGCGGTGAATACCTCGATGCTTTCTGAGGCAGATGCCCAATTAGTTAAGCAGCGAATTACTGCCGAGAGTGGCGTGCCTGCCTTTGACCCGGTGCGAGATGGTGTGCAAGGATTGATAAAATGCTTATGAGGTATCTATTTTTAATTCTACTATTTGCTGGTTGTCAAACGGCAACTACCTGGGAGTTTGGGCCTTTTGAAAAGGTTATCGATGCAAACCCCATTCTTAGACCCTCAAGTGATTATAGTTTTCTAGACCCTATTAGCTCAGAAACAAGATATTTTGAAGAGAAGAACGTATTAAATCCATCTGCGGTGGTTAAAGATGGTTTGGTTCATCTCATTTATCGAGCACAAGATTCTTTAATGACCTCGAGGCTAGCTCTAGCAACCAGCTCTGACGGAATTCATTTTGAAAAGTCTGCTGAGCCTATTCTCTTTCCAGAAAAAGATGAGCAACTCGCCTTCGAATGGCCGGGGGGTATTGAAGACCCTCGTATCGTAAGCTTGGACCAAGGCGGATATTACCTTACCTATACCGCCTACGACGGCAAAACAGCCCGGTTATTTTCAGCTACTTCAACAGACCTGATTCATTGGGAAAAGCTAGGCTCGGTGTTTAAAGATCCTATGTATGCCGACATGTGGTCTAAATCAGGAGCATTAGTTACTACCCAGATTGAGGATCAGTTTGTTGCTACTAAAATCGATGGCCATTATTATATGTATTTTGGAGACACCTCCCTTTTTATCGCTCGCTCAAAGGATTTGAAGTCTTGGGAGGTTCTAGAAGACGGTGAGAAGGGGACCCCCCTTAGGGTGCTGAATCCACGTCCTGGGTATTTTGATTCAAGATTGGTTGAGCCCGGCCCTTTTGCCGTTCTGCAGTCTGAAGGTATAGTGCTTATCTACAATGCCTCAAACGCCAGAGGTTTCAATCATTCAGCATTACCAGAATTTACTTATGCTGCTGGACAAGCTTTGTTTGACGCCCAACAGCCTTGGAAGTTAATTGATCGTACCTCCCAACACTTTATTGCCCCCGAATCAGAATTTGAAAAAATAGGAGAGGTCGATCAAGTGGTGTTTGTTGAAGGTTTGGTGTATTTCGAGGGGAAGTATTTCTTGTATTACGGCACGGCTGACTCCAAAATCGGAGTTGCAAAGAGTAAGTAGATCGGATACTTGTTCTGAATAAGCCTATATTTGGTTAACAACAAAAACAAAACATGAAATCGCTATTTCTGCTCTTTTCGTGGGTAACGATTGTTGCTCAAACGAATTATCCGATTTATCTCGATCAAAACGGGGTGACGGTGAAAGCTGCCCCAAATGCAGTAATAGGAGAAACCTATGAATTTGAAGGTAAGACCTATCGTGTGGTTAACGACGAAATGTTGCGATCCATGGTAAACGATGAAGCAGATCTTTCAGCTGTGGTCACCACCTATATAACAGATATGAGCTATCTGTTTTATAAAAGAGAAAACTTTGATGCAGATTTAAGTTCATGGGATACCTCCTCAGTGAATACCATGAGTAAAATGTTTATGTGGGCCGAGTCGTTTTCAGGCGATTTGTCTTCTTGGGACGTTTCAAACGTAACCGATTTCGGAGATATGTTTCATGGCACACGTCGCTTTAATTCAGATTTAAGCTTATGGAACGTATCATCGGCCGTGCTTCTGAACGGTATGTTTCACGATTCTTATTTCAACCAGAACATCAATACTTGGGATGTGTCTAACGTCACCAATTTCAGTGGAATGTTCGATGATACCCCTTACTTCAACCAGCCTTTGAATAATTGGAATATTAGTTCTGCCGAGAATTTAGGCGGGATGTTCGCAGAAGCGGTAAGTTTCAATCAGGACATCAGCATGTGGGACACCTCTTCGGTTCGTTACATGACCAACATGTTCAGAAATGCGAAGCAGTTCTCCTACGATCTTTCTGAATGGGATGTCTCTAAGGTTGACGGAAAACCCGAAGATTTTGACCTTTACGCACATACCTTTAAACAACCTCGCTGGAGAGGAAGCATCCCTCTGAAATATATTCTAGGAGTTGTCGCCGTGTTGATTGTAGCCATTTTTTTGGTTAGAAAACGTAAGAACTCTACGTCTTCATTGGAGCCAGTTAGTGTTCCTGTATTTGAATCTGATTTCAAAACACGCTTAGCTGAGTTTATGAAAACCAAGTCTCAGCCATTTCTCACAAAGGATGAATTAGACCAGCTTTTTAATATCGAAAACTTAACTTTCGAATCTCAGAAAACAAAACGCGCGCAACTCATCAAGAGAATCAATGAGCATTACCCTGATCTTATTGAGCGTGTTCGTAACCCTGAGGATAAAAGGGTCTTTATCTACCAGGTGAATATTTAGGTGAATTCACCGAAAACTTACCAATATATATTCATGCTTTCAGTGAACACACACACTTTAGACTTATCGGATAAGTTTTTTCCCTAACTTATTGAAATCATTTTTGATAAATAATCGATTTCGATATGAAAAAATTGTCGTTGGTTGCTACTTTTTTATTGTGCTTACCCTTGGGGTTATTGGCTCAAAATTTCGAGGTTTCTGTTACAGGAATTAAAGAGGGGGATTCTATTCGTTTGGTTGTTCAGAAAAGTTCAGAATACTTTTTTAAAGAATGGGTTCACTACAATGCTGAGGGTCCTTCTGTAGCTAATTTTGATCAATTGGTTGACGGTCAATGGGCACTTTCAATCGATGCTACGGGTTATACTTTTCCTAGTTCCTCGGTATTTAATTTCCCCGAAACTACTTCAGCAGTAGTTGAGTTAACTCCTTTACTTAATGATAACTACACCTACAATTGGAGAGACGATGGATCCGCTGCTGGTCATGCCACCCAGTCCTATATTGCGGAACCCACTGAAATAATTGTCCTAAATGATACGGTCTCTGTTCCAACGGGGTTTTCGGCAATAAAGCTAAGAACGGAATACGGTATTCTTCTATCGGATGATGTTGAACCTTGGTCTAATGAAGATGCCTACCGTTTATATAAAATGTTTACGAACCTACCTTATAATCCTTATGGAGAAGGTAGTGAGGTTGACTATTCAAATGGAGAAAATGTCAGAGGTATATTCTATTTATCAAATGACGAAATCTATGAGGATATTTCAATTCAAACAATTGACGGTATTAAGCATGCCACAGTTAGCCAGAGTGCTTTTACTTACGCTGAACCTCAAATTGTGAAATTGGATGGAATTCGGGGAAAATTCTTTTCAAAAAGACTGTATCATACGATTATTAATTTCATTACAGACTTTGCGCGTGATGATCAAATGGTTGAATGGATAGCTCGTGAGAGATTTGGAATAGAATTTTTGAAACCAGGAGATTTTTTGGAAGAGTTGATGTCGGAGGATCGATCAAATTTTCAAGAATTTTATAATTCTGAAAAATTAGAGATTCTTGCAACGTTTGAGGAACTACCTGAAGGGTTTCATAAGCAAGAAGGTCTTAAATATTTGGTACGTAGAATAGATGGACAGGAGCATCCTGACCCTGTTTATCGCCCTGCAGCAGCTATCGCATGGACAGGTTTGAATACCATTGAATTCATTTACAAAGCTTTTGCATCAGAAAATGGTGAATCAAGGAATATTCTCAGTGATGTCAGAAGGCTTATACTCCATGAAAAAGCTCATTTTCTCTGGGCTTATTCCTTTGATGATACGACTAAAAATGATTGGATAGATATTGGAGGCTGGTTCGAAGATCCAACTTCTGGAACGGGATGGTCCACTTATAACACTACAGAGTTTGTCTCAGCATATGCTCATGCAAAAAATCCTAACGAAGACATGGCAGAATCAATTGCGATTTACCTAACGAATCCCGATCGATTAATTAATGTTTCCATGAAAAAGTATGAGTTCATACGAGATCGTATCATGCACGGAACAAGATATGTTGCGCAGATTCGTGAAGACCTTACTTTTACCGTTTATAATCTTTTTCCTGATTACGTTTATCCTGGTAAAATCATCGGTATTGAGCTGGAAGTTGAAGGACAGTCTGAAGAGGATAAATTAGTAAAGCTAAAGGTTACCTTGAACTCTAGCGATCCTGAAATCGATGGTGGAACCGGAGGATATTTTAGATTCGCTTCATCAATTGGGACTATTTTTGATATTGGAGTCTCACCGGTTAATGGGACCATCGATTCTATACTTGTAGGTGAAGCTACATTGCCAAAATTTGCAAAAAGTGGATACTGGAATTTAACCGGTGCTCGAGTATGGGATCAAGCCAATAACCAGAGATATGAGAATACTTCAACAATTGGAATGAAGTTGTATATCGAAAACCCTCTAGAGGATATTATACCTCCAAAATTTATTGATTTTCAGTCGGAGCTTGTAGAAGATCGATTCACAAAATTTAGAAATACCAATGGAAGAATTGATTCTGATGGTGATTTGTATCAGGCAATAAAGCTAAATACTACTGTTGAAGAAGAGAATGAACTTTCGTGGTATGGTGGATCTCTATTGAGAATTGATTTTCCAAACCCTGATCAGGCTGAAACCTATTTTAAAGAGGTTTTGATTGAAACAATAACTCCTGACATTACAATGAAAGAGTTAGAAGGTTATTTTCTAATTGAAGAGTATTACCCTTCTGGTTATTATAACTTCACTCAAATGTATACGGCAGATATAGCCTCAAATTTTGGTAATGTTACTTTTCAGGATAACCCAGAGAGTTTTAATGAAACACCCGGAAATCAAGCCTTTGCTCGAGATAGTATATATGTAGAAACCGAATTTCCAGATATCATCAAACCTGAAATCGATTTAAATAACATAGAAGTTTCGGCGGCTCCAACGAATCCAACTGCTCCGAATGGCGAGACCAGAGTAGACATTAACTTTAACGCCAGAGATCTTTCTGATTTTGCAGGTCATGAAGCTGGAGTTTATATCGTTAACATGGTATTACAGGATCCTCAGGGCAAACAGTATGGTTATCAGACTGGGAACTCTACAATGAATCATCCAGATTTAGACTTAGCATACCTAGACCCTGCTAATAATTCTGACTGGAAAAACTATCGATTTGATTTAGTACTCCCGGCTGGCTCTGCACCTGGTCTTTGGGGTATTTCGGATATAACAATAATAGACAGGGTTGGAAATACTAGGAACTATAATTTTGTTGAATACGTACGTTTCGATGTAATCGAATCTGATATTGTTCTAGATGAGCCATTAGAAATAGAAATATTAGATAAGGTCATTAATACTGGAAATGTAGGTTCTGTTAGTGTAAAAATGTCTTGTATTCCTTGTACGGGGTTAGGTTATGTAGCAACTATTTATTCCCGCTTTGGTGGAGGAGCCGTTGTTCGAAATGAAGGGGTACTCGATTCAAATGAGGTTATCATTGAAAATTTAAATACAACGGGTATTCTTGATGGCGAAATCAATTTGACTGTTCAACTAGTTGATAGTGAGTCAAATCTAATAGCAACTAAAACAACGGTCTATACCAAGGATGTCGTATATCCTTCTGCTTACTACACCCGATCAAATCTTCAAGATGAGGGACATAGTAATTTAGACGACCTAGTGATAGAAGTTGAGTACAGTTCTGAGGATGAAGGTGGTACCTATACTTATGAGACAGGTCAAGCCACGACTTCTGGTATTCAAAATGCTAGGCATAGTCGCAGAGGATATCCGAGTGTATATTATTCCATTTCACCTTCAACAGTGCTTCAAACTTACACGGGAGAACTGGTTGGTGATATTTCAATCAATGAAATTGATCTCTCTGCTGCAGATTTAGGTTTGTTATATGGTAAACTATCCGTTACGGATCCGAATGGAAACAAGGGGCAGGAAGATGTTACTAGTTATTTTGTTATTACGCTTGATGAATCAGGTAATCAAAGAGTCAAGAAGTACCGAGAAAACGATACCGATTTTGATGATGACGGTGTAGTCAATGAGCAAGATGCTTTGCAATATGATGCTTCAGAATCAGTTGATACTGATAACGATGGTATTGGTAATAATGCAGATACCGACGACGATGGAGATGAAGTTCCAGACACTCAGGATGCCTTCCCTTTAGACGCTACGGAATCTATTGATACTGATAGTGATGGTATTGGTAATAATGCGGACACGGATGATGATGGTGATAACTGGTCTGATGCAGATGAGACTGCAGAAGGCACAGATCCACTAGATGCACAGTCAGTACCTGTGGATACTGATGGTGATGGAATTGGAAATGTCACAGATACCGATGACGATGGGGATGAGGTTCCAGATACTGAAGATGCCTTCCCACTAGACGCCACAGAATCAATCGATACGGATAGTGATGGTATTGGTAATAATGCAGATACCGACGACGATGGTGATAACTGGTCTGATGCAGATGAGACTGCAGAAGGCACAGATCCACTGGATGCACAGTCAGTCCCAGTTGATACGGATGGTGATGGTATTGGAAACGTCACCGATACCGATGATGATAATGATGAGGTTCCAGACACTGAGGATGCCTTCCCTTTAGACGCTACGGAATCTATTGATACTGATAGTGATGGTATTGGTAATAACGCAGATACCGACGACGACGGTGATGAGGTCCCAGATACCGAGGATGCCTTCCCATTAGACCCTACTGAGGCCTATGACGCCGATGGAGACGGAATTGGAGATAACGCTGACGATGATGATGATAATGATTTAGTTAAGGATGTTTACGATCAATGCCCTAATACAGAACCCGGTACTTCCGTAAACGCAGCAGGTTGCGAGGTATTTGCCCTTCCATCAAACACTTTTACGGTATCGGTTACTTCGGCTACTTGTCCAGACTCTTCGAACGGATCGATAACGATCAGTTCATCAAATACGGATTATAGCTATAGGTATGCGATTGACGATCAGGCCCCACAAGCCCTGACGGATAACACCCAAACGATCTCTAACCTGTCTGCTGGTATTTATACCGTATGTGTAACAGTTGATGGAGTAGCTGATTACCAACGTTGTTATACTATTGAGATTACAGAACCTGCTCCTCTGGTAGCTAGCTCTAGAATTGATATGAGTTCTCGTAACATGCAACTGGATCTATCCGGGTCTGAAGAGTACCAGGTAACCCTTAACGGTAAGACCTTCTTAACTAGTAAAGACAAACTAAGTCTGAACCTAGAACCAGGTATGAACCGAGTAGAGGTAGCAACCGCTCTAGACTGTCAAGGAGTCTACTTCGAAGAGATCTTTGTCTCTGAAGAAGTGAAGGTTTATCCTAATCCAACCAAAGGTCCACTACAGCTCTTTGTAGCGGGAAGTGATAGCGAAGTTGAGATG
>JAAZVY010000019.1 GCA_018623195.1 Flavobacteriaceae bacterium
AATATTGTCAATCAGCCTCATATACTCTTCACGAGTGTGAAGACGATTCATTTTCTTCAAAATGCGATCTGATCCGCTCTGTACGGGTAGGTGTATGTATTTACAGATGTTATCGTACTGAGCCATTACCTCGATGACATCTAAGGTCATGTCCTGTGGATTGCTCGTAGAGAACCGAATTCTCATATTCGGCTGGGCCTCTGCTACTAAACCTAAAAGATCTGCAAAGTTGACTGCGGTTGCTTTTTGCATTTCGCTGGCCTTTTCAAAGTCTTTTTTAAGACCTCCGCCATACCACAGATAAGAGTCAACATTTTGACCTAGAAGGGTGATTTCTTTGAACCCTTTATCCCACAAGTCGTTTACTTCTTTCAAGATAGATTCAGGATCTCTACTTCGTTCGCGACCTCGCGTAAATGGAACCACGCAGAAGGTGCACATATTGTCACAACCTCTAGTGATGGATACAAATGCAGTAACCCCGTTTGATCCCAATCGAACAGGTGCTATGTCACCATAGGTCTCTTCTTTAGACAGTATCACATTCACGGCCTCTCTTCCCTCGTCGACTTTTCCAACGAGGTTAGGTAGATCTTTGTAGGCATCAGGACCTACAACCATGTCGACAATTTTTTCCTCCTCTAAAAATTGATGTTTTAATCGTTCTGCCATGCAGCCCAAAACACCCACCTTCATGTCTGGTTTTTTAGATTTAACGGCATTGAAAGTTTCTAGTCTTTTTCGAACCGTTTGCTCCGCCTTTTCGCGAATAGAGCAGGTATTGACAAGCACTAGATCGGCCTCCTCTAAAATTGTGGTGGTGCTAAAGCCCTCTTTACTCAGAATTGAAGCGACAATTTCGCTGTCTGAGAAGTTCATTTGACAGCCGTAGCTTTCGATATAAAGCTTGCGGTCGCCTCCTTTATTTTCAACGGTTAGGGCTTCGCCGTTGTACTGATTTGGATTCTTTTCTAACTCGTTCAAGTTCGCAATTTTAGAGGGTCAAAGGTACGCAAAAAACCTAAAAACTGACAAAATGTCGGTAGTGTCAACTAGAATGAGTAATAAAATCTTAAGACTCCTAAAATGCTTGGATCTGAATTAACGCCTTCTATTGCTCCTGCTCCTTGAATAAATTGCGTACTCAATTGAATGGTTGCGTTGTTGTTAATAGGTAGTGAAGCGCTCAACTCTCCAAAAGATTCGCTTCGGATATTTAAATTGTCGAGATAGTCTTGATTCACATGTGGTAAGAAATAACCTAGCGCAAAAGTTACCTCCTTATTCCACGCGGTTGGCTTTGCATATATAGCGGCTCTAACATCGTAATTAATGGGTGCGGTTTGGTCGTTTAAAGCACGACTAAATCCGAAGTGATAAGAGAGTTCTATTCTCGAAGATTGGCGAGTTAGTAAACCTTCTTTGACTAAATAAAATGCGTTTAGTGATGAGGTTAGGCTGTCGTATAATCCGAAACGATTATTATCGCTAAAAAAGCCAAGTTTGAGAAGGTTGTTTCCATCGGTTTTTTGCCACTCGATGATTTTCAGGGTGCCTGTGTAGTTTCTTTTTAGTTGAAATCCGTTCTTATTGATAGACTCATTAGTCACTTCTGGGTCAGAGCCGTATATCCCAAGATTCAGTGTTTGATTATTTGAGAGCTTAACGCTTGACGATAAACCCATTGATGCGACTGGCCATTGGGGTGCATTCATTGAAAAGGTAAATACATATGCCGCAGCACCATGAATGAAAAAATTACTTCGATCACTCACCATGAATAGATCATCAACGGCTTGATTTCCTAATCGAATTTGAACATTTCGTTTTTTGTTTTCATAACCCAGCCATAGGTTCTGCATACGAAATGCATCTTGTGCGTCAATGCTCGATGCTAGATAAAGATCACCGATACGTTCACTGATAGAAGCCCCGTGAATCAAGCCTATATTCGTAAATAGTTGCCAGTGTGATTTCTTCGTGATCAACTCTAGACCAATACCGGTCTCAATATAACTTCTACTTGTGGTAAAGAGCTGGTCAGATTGTGCGGCAAGGTGAGTCTCTGAAATCGTATTAAGGTTCATCGTTAACTCAAGAGACTCTCCTTGGCCGTAAGTTAAGGAGGCCAACAGCAAGAAAAAAAAGGTTGATTTGAGCCTCAATGGATGCTAGGTTGTTTCAGCTAGTAAAGCAAAGAGAATACTCTTTTAGAATGAAATTAAATTACTGACCAAACTTATACCCCAAATACAACACGTGCTGCTCACCTCCAAGGTTTGCAGTTTCCATGAAGTATCCGAGTTTTAATCGATTTTTATCGAATTTAAAAGGGAAATCAATTCCATAACGAATGCTGTAATCTTTAGAGTCGCTTAGGTTTTGGATCCACTCGACTCTCAGGTTTGGATCGTGTTTGAAATTTCGAATCTTTGGAGTGATTTGTGGCCTAAAGCGTATGGCCATATCCTCTTTCTGGTCATCAAACCTTCTCTTATATTGTATTCCCGCCCTGTTCTCTAAATCCAATAGATCTGTTTCTAGTTCGTGATAGAGATTGAATCGTACTCGGCCTGCTGATCGGTTACCTTGGATGGCACCGGTTCTATCGCTTTCTATGAGGTAACGAAATTCAACGCCTGCAGAAAAATCGTTGCCTAAATCGGTTTTATAATCTAGTTCACTGATCCATTGATGAAATTCTTGATCCTGCCAGCGAAGACGTTGACTGAAAGAAAGACTGCTCTGCTTTGATTCAAAAGCCTCGTAAGAGAGTGACAGCCATTGTCGATTTGAGCTTTGAGCGCTAAGATGAAAAGAACTGAATAGAATTAGAGGTAATACAATTTTTCTAAGCATTGATTAATGGTATATGGTGTAGGTAATTTGATTGAGCTCTTCGTCAATACGGCTAAGATCTATTCGTTTGATTTTCTTCTGAATTTGAAGCTCTAAACGTTCTTTAAGTGATGCTTGTTCAAAAACATCTTCTTTATTTAAAGGTAAAACAACTACTGTCTTTGAAAGCTTTTCTTTCTGAGCGACTTCAATGTCGCGATCTAGAAGAACTTTCTGAGCCACTGCAATACTTAAGGTGATTAATATGTTCAGAGGGAGTAGTTCGCTTATCGGATCAAAGGGTGCGAGTGAATTAATCACAGCCAGCCCAATAAAAGCAAATAGGTACGTCATTTCTTGGGCTTTGATCGTTTCTGTGCGGTAACGAATGATGCCAAAAATGGCAAAAAGACCAAGGGCCATCCCTAGATTAAGATCAATAGTGTTTAGCGTGAAACACAAGAAAAAAACGACCGTGCTGATCACGAAATAAGTATAGGTGTTTCGCTTGGGATTTTCTTTTTTGAAACTCCCTAATGCGATAAGAAGGCTTACAAATAAAAGAGTAATCAAGAATCTCAAGCCCATATCTCCAGATTCTAGCAGTCGTAGAAAATTCATGTGTTAGATTTGTCTAAAGTTAGTATTAAATAATATCATTCATCTATGATGACCTTGAAGCCCGTAAAATTTCTCATCCTGATCCTCTCATTAAGCTTGCTTTCTTGCGCAAGTGAATTAAAGTTGGGCTCTAGCGATGCTCCCGAAGGAGCCTTAAATCGTTCTAGTGACTTGTTGCCTTATGTTCAGGTACTTACTGATGCGCCGATTCTCAATGAACCTAAAGTAGGTGGAGAGATGAGGATTTTTGAACGAAACGAACTTACTCATTCGCAGACGATGGGAATTGAGTACCGAGGATCTACTTCATATCGTCTATCTGATAAAAAGTCTTTTGGGGTAGAAACCTGGGACGAAGGTGCAAATGATCTTTCAGTCGAACTATTGGGTATGCCCGCAGAAGAAGATTGGATCTTAATGGGTCAGGTTTTTCGAGCTCCAAATACGCTGTTTGATACCACCTTTTTGTTTCACCGTCTAGGTTATGAGCTATTTAGGTCAATGGGGAATTATGCCGCTCGATCTCGATTTGTAGAGCTTGAAATTAACGGGGAGTATTTAGGGATATACCTACTTATGGAAAAGTTGAAGCGTGACGAAAATCGAATTAACATTCAATCGATAACCGAAGCCGATAATACTGGAGATGCTCTTACGGGCGGATATATTTTTAAAATAGACAAAACCTCAGGCAGTGAAGTAGGAACAGGACAGCCCTTATCCTATTTCGATAACAACTGGGCCGACGATGCAAGGTATACCGAGACAGTTAGTTTCAGATCAGATTTTAGCATTTTCGGAGAAGAACTTCAGGAGGCGCCTTTTGGAGAGCCTTACCACGCCAATCAATATTTAGAGACTTATTTTGTCTACGAGTACCCTGACTATAAATTGATCACCCCTGAACAGAAGAGCTATTTACAAAACGAGATCGGACAGTTTGAGCGCGCCCTTTTAGCTAGAGATGGATCGTACACGAGCTTTATCGACTTACAAAGTTTTGTAGATTACTTTATACTCAATGAGTTAACCATGAACGAGGATGCTTATCGCTTAAGCACCTTTTTGTACAAGGATCGCAACGGACCGATTCATTTGGGGCCGGTATGGGATTTGAATATCGGATACCATCGCAAGTGGAACCGAGTTCCTGAGTCTGATTGGATCGCCAACTATAATGATTACGTAAGCGAGGATGCCTGGATGGTTCCCTTCTGGTGGGATATTCTTTTAGAAGACGAGGCTTTTAAAAATCTTTTAAAGAGTCGTTGGCAAACCCTTCGTTCGGGACCGCTTCAGATTTCTACCATTGAATCGAAAATCGACGCTGATGTGAAAACACTCAAGGATTCGGGAGCAATTGAGCGTAATTTTGAACGCTGGACGGGTATCGAAGTAGATTACGATGCCGAAATTTCTGCGCTTAAAGATTACTTAAATCGAAGAATCAATTGGATGGATCAGAAAATTACACAAATGTAAACATCTGATTTACAATATTTTAAAATTTTATTTTTCAGTTCGACCTCGAATAATGTAAAATCAGTGATTAAAAAGGTTCTACTTTTGTGTTGAACCAAAAACCCGCTATGGCAAAAAATTTAGTGATTGTTGAGTCACCGGCGAAAGCCAAGACGATTGAGAAAATTTTAGGGAAAGACTTTGTTGTAGAGAGTAGTTATGGTCATATCGCAGACCTTCCTGAAAGCGATATGGGTATTGATATCGAGAATGATTTTGCGATTAATTATGTCGTTAGTGATCGATCAAAGCCACAGGTAAAAAAATTAAAAACTTTAGCACAAAAAGCAGAAACCGTTTGGCTTGCAAGTGATGAAGACCGTGAAGGTGAAGCGATCTCTTGGCACCTGATGGAAACCCTTGAGCTTCCAGAAGCCAAAACCAAAAGAATTGTTTTTAACAGTATTACGAAATCTGCGATTGAGAAAGCGATTCAAAATCCGCGTAATATTGACGAGAATCTAGTGGACGCCCAACAAGCGAGAAGAGTTTTAGATCGAATTGTAGGATATGAGCTTTCTCCTGTTTTATGGAGAAAGGTAAAGCCGGGTCTATCTGCGGGTCGCGTGCAATCGGTTGCGGTGCGACTGATCACTGAGCGCGAAAGAGAAATTCAAGCGTTTTTACCCGAGCCTAGTTTCAAAGTCAAGGCCTTTTTTCAAACAGGTGATCGTTCGAAGCTAGAGGCCAAAGGGACTAAAGACTTTGAAGATTTCGAATCTGCCGAGCAGTTTTTAGAGCAAAATAAATCGGCCGTTTTTACGGTTTCTTCACTTGAGAAAAAGCCTGCTAAAAAGTCTCCTGCGGCTCCTTTCACTACCTCGACGCTTCAACAGGAGGCATCTAGAAAATTATATTTCCCAGTACGAAAAACCATGCAGGTGGCTCAGCGACTCTATGAAGCGGGTCTAATCACCTACATGAGAACAGATAGTGTAAATCTATCGCCAGAAGCTATTGCCATGATTAGTACTGAAATTGAGAATCAATACGGTGCTGATTATCTTCAAATTCGTTCATACAATACCAAGTCAAAGGGTGCTCAAGAGGCCCACGAGGCGATCAGGCCGACACAAATGGGTAATAAAGCACCGAATCTTGAGAGAGACGAGGCGAGACTTTACGAACTGATTTACAAAAGAACATTAGCTTCTCAAATGAGCGATGCTCAATTGGAACGAACGAAAGTGGGTATTGCAGCTTCTACTCATGATTATCTATTCGCTGCTCAAGGCGAAATGATCACCTTTGAAGGGTTTTTGAAAGTTTATCTAGAGGGTACTGATGATCAAGATGATGAAGAGAGCGGTCTTTTACCAATCATGACTATTGGGGATGAATTAAATCTTCAAAGCCTTCATGCTACCGAGCGATTTACTCGCGCACCTTACCGATATTCTGAAGCATCACTCGTTAAAAAGTTAGAAGAATTAGGGATCGGTCGACCATCAACCTATGCGGCTACGATTAGTCGTATCATGGATAAAAAGTATGTTGAAAAGGGTGCGATAGAGGGGAATGATCGATCTTACAGAGAGCTGAGGTTGAAAGAGAATGAAATCGTTTCGAAAACCTTGACTGAAAAGGTTGGGGCAGATAAGGGTAAATTAGTTCCTACCGATATTGGATTTGTGGTGAGTGACTTCTTAGTTGAGCACTTTCCATCGATTGTAGACTATCATTTTACGGCTGAGGTTGAAGAGAAATTTGACCAAATTGCCGCGGGTGAAATTGCCTGGAGGAACTTGATGAGAGAATTCTATGACGATTTTCATCCGACCGTAGATAAAGTAAAAGATACGGCAGAGCGTGCGAGTGGTGAACGCCTTCTTGGTACCGATCCAGATTCGGGTCGTCAAGTCATCGTTCGATTAGGACGCTTTGGTCCCATGGCACAAATCGGAAGCCCTGATGATGAAGAAACTCCGCGATATGCTGGATTACTTCCTCACCAATCAATTACCAGTATCACCTTTGAAGAGGCATTAGATCTTTTCAAGCTTCCGAGAACCCTTGGTGAATACAATGGAGAAACCTTAGAGGCAAATATTGGACGATTCGGTCCTTATGTTAAGTATGGAAAGAAATTCGTCTCGATGGGTCAGGAGGATAATGCCTTCGAAATTACCCTCGATCGTGCGATTGAACTAGTCAAGGCAAAAGAGTTAGCAGATGCCCCGATTTTTGAATATGAAGGACACGGTGTAACCAAAGGAACCGGTCGCTTTGGCCCCTTTATTAAATGGAACAGTCTTTTTATAAACGTCAATAAACGTTATGATTTTGATAACCTCAGTGAGGCAGACATGGTTGCTCTTATTGAGGAGAAAAAAGTTAAAGAGCGCGAGAAGCTTATCGCATCATGGCCGGATGACAATATTCGTATTGAAAAGGCACGATGGGGCAGACACCATGTCATCAGCGGTAAATTAAAAGTTGAATTGGGTAAAGAAATCGATGCAACTGCGATTAGTTTAGAAGAGGCGAAGGCGATGATAGAAGCTGCTAAGCCTGCTAAAAAAACCCGTAAGAAACCATCGGCTAAAAAGTAACGTCAATGACCTTTGATTTTCTTCAGCCAGTCAGTGATTCGGTATTGGCTCACAACGAGCTTCAACCCGATCAAAGCCTAGGCAAGCAGTTTGTAAAACATACGGTCAAGTCTGGAGTTCCAGAAATTAAAAACGGTTCTCTGGTGCTTCTAACGGTAGAAGAACAGCGTACACCCTTTGGTAAACGCACAGAGATCTTTGATGCTTCGGCTTTTAGAAATGCGTTGTATCCATTATTTATGGGTAACTGGGCGGTGAATTTGGTCGACCTAGGTTCAATAACCGCTGGGGATACCCTTCAAGACACTGAATACCTACTCACGACCGTCGTTGAAGAGTTACTCAAAAAAGATTGTACACTGATTGTCATCGGCGCTGTTCAGGGGTTGACCTATGCTACCTATCGCGGGTTTGACCGGTCAGGTAAGATGGTTCACTTGGCTCATGTAGATGCTAAGTTTGATTTGAGTATTGGTGAAGAGATGGTTGCTCCAGAGGCCTATCTTTCGCGCATTATAACACAGCCTCCGAACCACTTGTATCACCTTACCCAAATGGGTTACCAATCTTATTTTGTAGCTCAAGAAGAACTTGATTTACTCGATCAATTGCATTTTGAATTATATCGATTAGGAGCTTTAACCTCAGATATACGAGCGGTAGAACCCCTCTTGCGATCGGTTGATCTGTTGAGTGTTGATATGAAAAGTATCGAAGCCAGTGCGCTTGGCGAGGTGAATGAAGCCTCCCCGAACGGGTTTACCGGTCGCGAGATTTGCGCCCTTATGCGTTACGCTGGGATAGGAGACACTGTAAAAGTTGCTGGTGTCTATGAGGTGGTCAACAACTCTAAATCGAATGCGCTTGCGGCACAGATGATCTGGTATTTCATGGAAGGGTATTCACTCAGAACCTATGAGGAACCAACTGCTGAAAATCCTGACTTTGTAAAGTTCAATGTTCCTACTGATGTAGAACATCTAGTTTTCTATAAATCACTTCGAACCGAACGCTGGTGGATACAAGTGCCGAAAGGGAATTTCGAACAAGCTGCCAGACCAACAGACAAGCCGCTTTTGGTACCCTGTTTAGAATTAGATTATCGCAAGGCTCTTGACAATGAAGTTCCTGAACGTTGGATGTCAGCATTCAGAAGATCGATGCAGTAAATTGTTATATTTGATATTCATACCACAGAAAAACCCATTGAAGTTGAAGACTCACACTGTAACTAAGTTTCTCTTTCTATTCTGTACGCTACTTTTTGTGGCTGAGACTGCGGCCCAAAAAGGCCCATACGACCTTCGTAAGCCGAAAGGTTCAGAGGATGTAATGATTGGTCCTTTTAGTGGTACATTCACCATGGGTACTGCGGATGATCCTTACGGAGTAAAGGATGCCCCCCGAAAAGAAGTCACGATTAAGAAGTTTTTAATCGATGAGTCTGAGGTGTCGAATAAAGAGTACCGACGATTCGTAAAGTATGTACGTGATTCGATTACCCGTACGAAGTTGGCTCGTCTCGCTGAAGATCTTGGACTTACCGCTGAGGATGAAGGAATCGGGCGCTATGCTTTTCTACCTCTCGACACTGCAAGGGTTGCCGATAAGTACTATTATGAAAATTACCTTCTCTTTAGTGATGATATCTATGCAGGTAGAAAACTGAACTGGGATGTAGATTTAGAGTGGGAACCCGAGCGATATCCTGACATCTATTATGCCGAGGTGATGGACTCGCTGTTTTTAGAGAAGTGGGAGACCTACAATGGTAAGCGCATGCTTGATGTCAAGCAATTAAAATACAAATACACTTGGTTTGATGCTAAGGCGGCCTCGAAGAATCCGAAACAAAATCCGATTGATTTTGTTCGCGAAGAGGTGGTGTCTGTATACCCTGACACTCTTGCTTGGATGAAGGATTTCGAATACTCGCTGAACGAGCAAATGTTTACCGAATACTTTTGGCATGAACAGTACGATGATTTCCCAATCGTTGGGGTGAACTGGGAGCAGGCGAAGGCGTATTGCGATTTCAAAACTCATGCAATTAATGAGAACTACGAAAAACTAGGGAAGCCAGCGGTGCCTGCCTATCGACTACCTACTGAAGCAGAGTGGGAGTTTGCTGCTCGAAACGGAGATTCTGATTTAATTTACCCATGGGAGGGTGAAGACTTGATTCATAAAAACAATGGCTATAAGGCAAATTTTAAGCCCGATAACGGTTATGACGCTGATGGAGAGGTTTACGCGGCCAAGGTTAAGGATCCCAAATATTTTCATCCGGGGAGCTCAAAACTATATCACATCGCCGGTAATGTAGCCGAATGGACCGCTTCAACGTACAATCCCGATAGCTACGAATTTACTTCTCCACTCAACCCGAATTATGTGGATCCTGAAAATCCTAAAAAGACTATTCGCGGAGGGTCTTGGAAAGACATCGCATACTTCATCAGAGTAAGTACTCGTGATTATGAACATAAAGACTCAGCAAGGGCATATATTGGTTTTAGAACCGTTCGAGATTACGTGCCCCCAAAACTTGACAATTAAAGATCGTTACTATGCTTTCTAAAAAAACAATGAATATGGCTTACGGTCTCGGCGCATCAGTCGTGATTCTAGGGGCACTTTTTAAATTAACTCACTTTGAAATCGGATTTTTAAACGGTTCTGTACTTCTTAGTATCGGACTAATTACAGAGGCTTTAATTTTTGGTATTTCAGCCTTTGAAAAACCCGAAGAAGACTATGATTGGTCGCGTGTTTATCCGCAACTAAGAGGTGGTGAGGCAAGTACTGCCCCTGAAACCCCTGAAGGGATTTTATCTAAAAGAATCGACTCCCTACTTAACGAGGCTAAAGTCGATGCCGATCTTATGAAGCGACTCGCAGAGAGTATTGAAAATTTTGAACAGCTTGCAAAGCAGATTCAACCTTCTGTAGAGGCCTTAGGTCAAACCGAAAAGTATGCGCAAGAGTTAGCTAAAACGACTGAGCATCTTCAATCGCTACAGCAGATGTACGCCTCACAAGTGGAGACCAATACTCAGAAAACCCATCTTGATAAAGAATTAGCAGAGCAAACAGCACTTCTTCAATCGCAATTAGTTCCTTTAGTTGAAAATATCAAAGGACTGAATGAAGTGTATAGTGGCATGTTAAGCGCACTTAAAAAATAAGTATGGCTTCAGGACTAGGACCAAGACAGCGCATGATTAACCTCATGTACCTTGTGTTTATCGCAATGCTTGCGTTGAACATGAGTAAAGAGGTGCTATCAGGATTTGGTTTGCTCAATGAGAAATTCGAACGAAATATCGAGAAGACTGCCGTAAGTAATACACAGTATTTGCTTTCGTTGCAACAAAAGGCGAGTGAAAACCCGGCCAAATTTGGTCCTCTGTACCAAAACGCCTTAGACTTAGAGAAAGCGGCTACTAGTTTTTCTTCTTACTTGGAGACGTTAAAATCTGAGATGTTGGCTACGGTAAAAGACCCTTCTGACTATGAGGTGATGGATTTGAGTAATTATCTGGATGCCAAATTTTTTAAAGGGGAGCGATTAACTGAAGAGGGAGAGGCCTTTGTCTCTAGCATTGACACTTTCAAAAATGAACTTCTTCGCATTATCCCAGAGCAGAACGAGACCCTAAGAGCCTCTGTTGTCGAGCGATTTGAAACGGGTGATGGGGATCATGAAGTTACCAATCGCGATGGTCAAAAACTCGGATGGTTGAATTACCACTTTGAAGGGTTTCCTCTTGTTGCTTCACTAACCAAGATCAGTGCCATGCAATCAGATGTTGAAGCAACTGAACAAGAAATATTACAATCACTACTCGAAGGTCAACTGACTAGAGAGGTGTCAATGACCAACTATACCACTCTTTTAGAGCAATCTAAAGGAGCCTATTTCTCTGACGAGTCTTTTGATGGAGCAATCGTTCTTGGACGAAAAGACGGAACAACGCGTCCTAATGAGGTGAGTTTGAAATTAGATGGTGTGGCACTCGATGCAGATAAAGATTTCTTCATTGAGGAAGGTCGTGTTCGACTAAATGTGGCCGCGGGGAATCCTGGTGATCACAGGCTAGAAGGACGTCTACTGTTCCTTGAAAACGGAGAAGAAACAGAGGTTCCTGTGAACCTATCATTCTCAACCATAGCCAAGCCTAATACTGCGGTCATTTCAGCGGATAAAATGAATGTGGTTTATCGCGGAGTAGATAATCCAATGACGATTTCTATCCCTGGTATTCCCAACAATAAGGTACAGGCTACGGCACCTGGTTTAAAAGCCTTGGGGGGTAGCAGCTACACAGTGAGACCGTCGCGAGGAGAGTTTTTAAGAATTGAAGCCAAGGGAGAATTGCCTGATGGAAGCCAAGTAACGACCACCTCTCAATTCAGAATCAAGGACGTTCCTGCACCCAGCGGAACGGTAAGAGGCGAATTCGGAAGCGTAAGAATGTCACGATCTGAACTCGAAAAGACGATCGTGGGTGCACAGCTTGTTGATTTTGACTTTGATTTGCCGATCGCTGTAAGTGGGTTCAAAATGAAGATACCTAATCAGCCTACTATCGAGGTTAAAGGAAGCCGAATGGATGCCAAGGCGGTATCTGCCATCCGAAGAGCTTCTCGTGGAGATGTGGTTCGAATCTTTGATATTAAAACCTATCCGACCACAGATACTTCTTATTTTTTAAAGCCTGCTGCGCAGGTAATTGTTGAAATTATTAACTGATCACTGCGATGAGAGTTTTATTAGTACTGGCCTTAACCCTATTTTTCACTACTGCTGTGAAAGCACAGGCTAACGCTAAATTGTTTCAAGTTCCTAAGGCCGAAGACAAGGCGTTGGCACCTGATGATAACGAGTCGATCATCCGATACGAAAATGTGGCTGATCGTTCTATTCTATGGTCCAAAATTGTTTGGGAAAAGGTGAATCTAGGAGAGGAGACGAATAAGGTGCTTTACTATCCGGTTGATACCCTGCGAACTGAAAAGCGTTCGCTATACTATACCCTACTTAAGGCGCTTAAATCAGGACGTCTTCGTGCCTACTCAGATTCGTACTTTGAAGAAACTAGGCAGTTCGAAGATCTATTACCTGCCATTCAAAAAAGAGATACTACTTCGGCTGGTTTCGAACTATTAAATCAAGGAAAGGCTTTAACCGAAGCCTACATTGCCCAACGCGATATTTCTGCTTACGATATCAAGGAGTATCGAGTCAAAGGGGTTTGGTATTTCGATAAAAGAAGATCAGAGTTGCGCTACCGAATCTTAGGAATTGCTCCTGTTGCTCCGGATGTAAATTTCATTGACCAGGTAGATAGTGAATCTGGGGAGGAATATCTAGTGGAGTTATTCTGGGTATGGTACCCCGATGTTCGGCCGCTACTTGCCGCAACTCCATCGTTCAATAACGTAAATACGAACTTCCCGGTATCCTTTGATCGCATCTTGAATACTCGAACCTTTAACGCTGAAATTTATAAGACAGATAATGAGCTAGACGACATTGCTGCCTTACAGCGCGATCTGCAGTTTCCTGATTTCAGCTCAGGTACAGCCGCCGAGGAAGAGCGATTAGCGCAGCGTAAGCGATTATTTGATCTATTCAAGGGAAAGAAGAAAGAGGAGAATCAAACGACTGTCCTCAACTCTACTAAACAACAATAATTTTGTCTACTGAAGTCGATTACATTATTGTCGGCTCAGGCTTAGCGGGAATCTGTTTTGCCGAACAGTTAAGACGTCGCGATCGATCTTTTTTAGTGATTAGTGATGAATCCCAATGTGCTTCAGAAGTAGCCGGAGGGTTGTATAATCCCTTAATACTAAAACGGTTTACCCTAGCCTATAATGCCGCAGAACAGCTCGATTACGCCATGCCTTTCTATGAGGAATTAACGGCTTTCTTAGGAGTCGAGATCGACCAAAAAATACCCACTTTGCGAATTTTAAACGCGCCTTCAGAGCAAAACGCTTGGTACGAGGCACGAGACAAAAGAGGGTATGAGCGTTTTATGAAAGACGGTTTCGAGGTCAATATCAACGAAGGTATCGAAGCACCCTTTCAACTAGCTGAGGTTTTAGAAACCGGTAAATTAGATACCGCACTCCTTAGATCCACTTATAAGGCTTATTTAAAAAGTCAGAATCAACTGCTTGTAGAACGATTTCAATACGATCGATTGCAATTCAGCGAAGGGGTTAGCTACGGCAAGATTCGCTCGAAACACATTGTTTTTGCAGAGGGTTACGGACTTAAGGAAAATCCTTTTTTTAACTATTTACCACTGAATGGTACGAAGGGAGAGTTACTTCTTATTCGTTGCAAGGGACTAGACGAAACTAGAGTGATAAAGTCCGGAGTTTTTATCATACCAATAGGGGACGATTTATACCGAATAGGAGCGACTTACAAGTGGAAGGACAAAACGAGTATACCGACTGAAGCATCGAAACAAGAGCTCATCGAAAAGCTTCAAAAGTTTTTAAAATTACCTTTTGAGGTGATTGATCATGTGGCAGGAGTCAGGCCTACAGTTACCGATCGAAAACCTTTAGTAGGTACACATCCAGACTATTCAAATGTTCATGTGCTGAATGGAATGGGGTCGAGAGGTGTTATGATTGGCCCTATTACCTCTGAGCAGTTATTTCATCATATCGAAGAAAATCAGCCCTTACCTCGAGAAATTTCTATTGACCGTTTTCGCTCGCTTTGGCCGCCTCAGGATCATAAGTGATAAAAAAGTTAATCCAGATATTTCTCGCCAAGCGCATATTTACGGGCATTAGCAATACGATAGAACCGATAATGCTTAAAAATGCCGTGATCATGCTCGTGCCAATAATGAAGCGACTAGTAATAAAGGCTGCCACGGCGATGGCAACACCTAACGCATAACTAACATACATTGCTCCGTAAAAGAAAGAAGGTTCGATTTTGTACTTCGTTCCGCATTTCGAACATCTTTCGGGCATGTCGTACACTCTAGCGATATTAAACGGGTTCGGATTCTTATACATGCTCTCTCCGTGACATCTAGGACATTTCGATCCGAAAATACTATATAGCTTGGTTCCCTTTTTAAACATGGTGTTACGCTTTGTAATTCAAAGATAGAAGACCTTGAAAGTAATTAAAGTAACCTTGGTTACCTAGCTTTATTTTGTAAGCTGATGTGGTATCTTTGCGCCCATGTTAAATCTACACAACGCCGCCGTATCATTTTCGGGTACCTACTTGTTTCAGGGAGTTAGTTACAAACTCAGTCCCGGTGACCGAGTAGGTTTAATTGGTAAGAATGGTGCCGGAAAATCGACCATGCTCAAGGTGCTTTCTAAAGAGTTAGATCTCGATGAAGGTACTCTTGCTTGTGATCGAAATATTACCATTGGTGTTTTAAAGCAAGATATTGACTTCGTTCAGGGGCGCACCGTTTTAGAGGAATCTTATGAGGCGTTTTCAGAAATAAAGAGTGTAGAGCGAGAGATGGATCGTGTTAATCACGAATTAGCTACAAGAACTGACTATGAGAGTGAGGAATATCACGATCTAATGGTGGCGGTGAGTGATTTGAACACGAGATATGAAATACTAGGGGGCTACAACTATCAAGGAGAAACCGAGCGTGTTTTACAGGGTCTAGGGTTTAAACGAACTGACTTTGATCGTTTAACCGATACCTTTTCGGGCGGATGGCGCATGAGAATCGAACTCGCCAAATTGCTTCTCCAAAGGCACGACGTTTTACTTCTCGATGAACCTACCAACCACCTAGATATCGAGTCGATACTTTGGTTGGAGACGTTCTTGAACTCCTATCCGGGAGCAGTGGTTATTGTATCTCACGATCGGATGTTCTTAGATAACGTAACGAATCGAACGATTGAAATTTCTTTAGGTCGAATCTATGATTACCAAAAGCCATACACACAGTTCCTAGCGCTTCGAGAGGAGATTAGAGAACAGCAGATGAATGCGCTTAAGAATCAAGAGAAGCAAATACAACAGACCGAAAAATTGATCGAAAAATTTCGAGCGAAGGCAACCAAGGCCTCGATGGCTCAGTCGCTGATCAAAAAGCTCGATAAGATTGATCGAATCGAAGTGGATGGTACGGATACAGCCGTTATGAACGTTCGTTTCCCGGTATCTAAACAACCCGGTAAAGTCATCTTAGAACTCGATAAGGTTTCTAAGTCTTATGGTGAATCTTTAGTACTAAATGAAGTTACTTTTCTTCTTGAACGAGGATCGAGAACCGCCTTCGTCGGTCAAAATGGTCAGGGTAAATCTACCCTCGCTAAGATCATTGTCGGTGAGTTAGCGCACCAGGGACAATTTAAACTCGGACACAACGTTGAAATCGGATACTTCGCCCAAAACCAGGCAGAATACTTAGATGGTGACAAGACCCTATTAGATACCATGATCGACGCGGCCAACGAATCAAATCGAGCTCAGGTTCGAGATATTTTGGGTTCATTTCTCTTCGGAGGCGACGATGTGGATAAACAAGTGAAAGTGCTGTCGGGAGGTGAACGCAATCGACTCGCTCTTGCTAAATTGTTACTGCAGCCTTTCAATGTGCTGGTGATGGACGAACCGACCAACCACCTAGATATTAAATCGAAAGAGGTGTTAAAACGTGCACTTCTCAATTTTGGAGGTACCCTACTTGTTGTTTCTCACGACCGTGATTTTTTACAAGGGCTTACAGATCAGGTTTTCGAATTTAGAGATCATAAAGTGAAACCTTATTTGGGAGATATTGATTTCTATTTGGAGCAGCGAAAGGTAAATGACTTTAGAGAAGTTGAAAAGGCAACGGTTAAAAGTCAAGCCTCTGACACCAAGAGTGCAGAAAAGCCTTCTAATGAGATAAGCTACGCGGATCAGAAGAGATTAAAAACCCTTAGTAATAAACTGGGTTCCATTGAAAAGCGAATCACAGAATTGGAGGAGGCGATCGCCGCTAAAGACCAGGAGCTTTTAGAACGTTATGAAGAACTCGTTAAGACTACTGGTTATATGGATCGCTATCAGGAGCTCAAGGCCGAATTAGAAACGAAAATGCAAGAATGGGAATCGATCAGTGATCAAATCGAATCCTTTAATGCCTAAATAAATGTTTGAGCATTTTTTTCAATGTCCCTACTGTTGGGAAGAAATTTCAATGATTTTGGACCCTATTGACGGTAGACAAGTCTATGTCGAAGATTGCGAGGTATGCTGCAATCCCATTGAGGTTGATTACCGTTTTGAGTCTACGGAAATCGTTGATTTTGAGGCAAGAGAGATCGGTCAGTAATTTGGCTAATTCTTAATCTTTTATTAAACTTTGCCGCTAAGGTTAGACATTCTCACATTTTTAACCCATATTTGTTTAACCTTTTAAGAAATTCGATGAACAATTCTGTAGAAGACTTACTGACACAAGCTGAAGAATACGAGAAACTTGCCATGAGTCACATGAGCACAAGTGATCGTGTAAAATATTCAAGAGAAGGTAAAGCCATAGTTCTTGCGATCAATGAGATTTACAAGGAGTCTAAGGATCCTGATCTTATGGATTGGATGAAGCGCGTGACAGCTAAAAAACAGAAAATCGAAAAGCGTATTAAGAACGTTCCTACGGTATAAATGTCCACATCCTCTTCTGACATTGCCATCCTTGGTGGTGGTATCAGTGGTATTATTGCTGCATTAGAACTTGAAGCAAGAGACGTTTTCCCTACCCTGTATGAATCTTCAGATCGATTAGGGGGCCGCGTTAAAACAGATTTCTTTGATGACATTCCCCTCGATCATGGGTTTCAAGTGCTTCTAACAGCCTATCCTGAAGTCGTCAATTACCTAGACTTATCTACACTCGATTTACATTATTTCAGGCCGGGAGCCTACATTTTTGGAAAAGATGGTAAGGTAGAGCTTATCGGAGACGCCTTTAGAGACCCTTCTTTTTTATGGCCTACCATCAAGGCGAATGCTGCAAGTGTTCTCGATAAAATTAAATTACTTGCTGAACAGCGAAGAATTAGCGGCTTATCGGTAGAGGAAATCTTCAATCAGCCCGATCAATCGACCCTTGAGTCCCTCTATTCGAAATACAGTGAGCGATTTATTAATCAATTTTTCAAGCCCTTCTATGGAGGTATTTTCTTAGAAAAGGAGCTCCAAACTTCAGTGAAACAGTTTGAGTTCGTTTTTCACATGTTTGCCAATGGTTATGCGGCTTTGCCGAAAGGAGGTATGCAGTCAGTAATTGATCAACTCTCATCAAAGCTCACAAAAACTAAGGTGTTATTGAATCACAAAGTAACGATTGAGGAGGTTAAAGATCGACACGACAAGGTGATACAAACCTTTGCAGAAAAGGACCAGAAGTGGCACGGCACTGAGGTATTCTACTTTGAATTACCCAAAGCATCTAGATATTCTGAAAAATTAAAGAATGTAATCGGATTGTTTCCTGAATCAAATTCGGTGAATTCGATACATGTACTCAAAGGTCGCAATACTACTATTCTTTCTGCTTCTGTTATTGGTGTATCAGAAGATTCAGATCGGCTTGAGGGGTTGATTAGAGAGGAGATTCAGACGCGTTCGGGAATTGAACCGGGAAAGCTTATAAAGCATTATAAAATTGAAAAGGCACTCCCTGTTATTTCTGAAATGCGTTATAATCCTGACTCACTAGAGGTTGATCCTGCGATCTTGCGCTCTGGCGATTACTTGCTTTACCCATCGCTAAATGCTGCAATGTGTAGTGGAAGAATGGTAGCTGAGAAGGCCCTTCAGAACTAACTATAATAAAAAACTTTAGATTAAATTTAGTTTATAAGATTATCTTATAATTGAATTAATACAACTTATTTGAAAGCGATCCTATCGCACTGTATATGAATTAATTTGCAAAAAAATTTTACTATGCATTCACACGATACGAACGAAGGAATTGAAAAGTGCCCAGTAATGGGAGCTAAGCACCGTCACACGGCTGCTGGTGGATTTTCAAACGCAGACTGGTGGCCTGAGCAATTGAATCTCAGAATGCTTCACCAAAATACTTCTGAAATGAAGCCTACAGGAGCAAACACCGATTACAGAAAGGCATTTGCTTCAATCAACTACGATGAATTAAAGAAGGATTTAGCTCATTTAATGACTGATTCTCAAGACTGGTGGCCTGCCGATTACGGTCACTACGGTCCGTTTTTTATCAGAATGGCATGGCACAGTGCGGGTACTTACCGTATTCAAGATGGCCGAGGTGGTGCAAGAGCAGGAACCTTAAGAATGGCTCCTCTAAACAGCTGGCCAGATAACGGAAACCTTGATAAGGCTCGTCGTCTTCTTTGGCCAATCAAACAGAAATATGGGAATAAGCTCTCATGGGCAGATCTAATGATTCTTACTGGTAATGTTGCACTTGAAACTATGGGCTTTAAAACCTTTGGTTTCGGTGGTGGTCGTGCAGACGTATTTGAGCCAGAAGGAGATATTTACTGGGGTCCAGAAACAGAGTGGTTAGGAGATAAGCGCTACACTGGTGATCGTCAGCTTGACAATCCACTAGCTGCGGTTCAAATGGGGCTTATCTACGTTAATCCAGAAGGTCCTAACGGTAAGCCAGATCCTCTAGCTTCTGCACGTGACATCCGCGAGACTTTTGCTCGAATGGCGATGAACGATGAAGAAACGGTAGCGCTTGTTGCAGGCGGTCACACTTTCGGTAAGACACACGGTGCGGGTGATACTGCGCACGTTGGTCCTGAGCCAGAAGGGGCGCCAGTGGAACAACAAGGATTCGGATGGGCCAATAGCTTCGGAACCGGAAACGGCGAATACACCATAACCTCTGGTCTTGAAGGTGCTTGGACACCAACCCCAATTCAGTGGGATAACAGCTATTTCGAAACACTATTTGGCTACGAGTGGGAACTAACTAAGAGCCCTGCTGGTGCTTACCAGTGGAAGCCGAAAAATGGGGAGGCTGCTGACGCGGTGCCAGATGCGCACAATCCAAACAAGCGTCACGCTCCTATGATGGCGACCTCTGATATTGCCCTTAGAGAAGATCCTGCTTACAATAAAATTTCGAGAAGATTCTACGAGAATCCAGACGAGTTTGCTGATGCATTCGCGAGAGCTTGGTATAAGTTAACGCACCGTGATATGGGTCCTAAAACCAATTATGTAGGCCCTGAGGTTCCTGCTGAAACCTTAATCTGGCAAGATCCAGTTCCTGTTGCGGATTACAAGCAGATCGAAGCTTCAGATGTAGCTGAACTAAAAGCAGCAATCTTAGATTCAGGATTGTCGATTAGCGATCTAGTGTTCACAGCATGGTCATCTGCTTCTACCTTCAGAGGCTCAGACCTTAGAGGTGGAGCAAACGGAGCTCGCATTGCATTATCTCCACAGAAATTCTGGGAGGCCAATGAGCCTGAGCGTCTATCTAAAGTACTTTCTTCACTAGAGAAAGTAAAGGCAGATTTTGACGCCAAAGGAGACAAAAAGGTTTCTTTAGCAGACCTTATCGTTCTTGGTGGTTGTGCAGCAGTTGAAAAGGCAGCAGCGGAGGCAGGAGTTTCTGTAGAAGTTCCTTTTACACCTGGCCGTACGGATGCAACTGCAGAAATGACTGATGTTGATTCGTTCGCAGTTCTTGAGCCCAAAGCTGATGGTTTCAGAAACTTTGTTAAGGGGAGAGCAGATCGTCCGTTAGAAGAATTACTGGTAGATAAAGCACAATTATTGACCTTAAGTGCGCCAGAGATGACTGTCTTAGTAGGAGGTCTACGTGTGCTGGGCGCTAACCATGCTTCTTCTTCAAACGGAGTATTCACTGATAAAGCAGGTGTACTATCGAACGATTTCTTCGTGAACCTACTAGATATGAGTACGAAATGGGAAAAAGGTGAAGGCGGAACCTATATCGGCACCGATCGCGCAACGGGTTCTCAAAAGTACACAGCTACTAGTGTTGATTTAATCTTCGGTTCGAACTCACAGTTACGTGCGCTCGCTGAGGTTTATGCCGGTGCAGATTATAAAGAACAGTTTGTACATGACTTTGTAGCTGCATGGAATAAAGTGATGAATTTGGATCGTTTTGATCTGTTAGACTAACTTCATTTTTAAGTTGATCCCAAGCCCTGAAAGTCTAGACTTTCAGGGCTTTTGTTTTTAATTAAAGTTGTTCGATCTTCGCAGCATGAATCGATTACAAGCCCTTTCTTCTAGAGAGAAATTACTGATCGCCTTTGTGCTGATCGCAATACTCAGCCGTCTTATACCGCACTTACCTAATTTCACTGCGGTTACGGCTACAGCTCTTTTTGCAGGACGTCACTTTAAAAATAAGACCCTTGCTTTTGCTGTGCCCTTTGCGGTAATGATCCTCTCTGATGTAATCCTCGGCTTTTACACTATTAGCTGGTTTGTTTACGCCTCATTTGCTGCAGTTGTTTTTCTAGGACAATGGTCTCAGAAAATGAATGTGCTTACCGTCTTGTCTTCATCGCTTGCCTTTTTTATCATTTCTAACTTTGGGGTTTGGCTACTCGGATATCCGTTGACCGTCGAGGGCTTCATCGCTTGCTATACCGCCGCCATTCCATTTTTTAGAAATGCCCTATTAGGAGATTTTTTTTACGCTGCTGTCCTTTTTTACAGTTTCAAGTGGGTTGAGCGACGTTACCTTCTTGGGGTTCAGTCTTAAATAAAGCCCTATTTTCGCGCCATCAATCAAAACCGCGAAATGAAGAAGTATCTAAGACTTTTCGATTTTACTTACACCTTTAGCTACAAAACCGAGATTCTGTCGGGAATAACAGTTGCTTTGGCTCTAGTGCCTGAGGCTGTTGCTTTTGCTTTAATTGCTGGGCTTTCTCCATTAACAGGGTTGTACGCCGCCGTTGTAATGGCTTTGATCACTTCTGTTTTTGGTGGCCGACCAGGCATGATTTCAGGTGCTACCGGTGCTGTCGCTGTAGTTCTTGTTTCATTGGTTCAATCACACGGTGTAGAATACGTCTTTGCTGCCGTAGTCTTAGCGGGTCTAATTCAAATCTTGTTTGGGCTATTGCGTCTAGGTAAGTTTATTCGTTTGGTGCCCCATCCCGTAATTTTTGGATTTGTTAATGGCCTGGCAATTATCATTTTCATGTCGCAATTGGCTCAGTTTAAAGATGCCTCAGGAAATTGGCTTGAGGGCTCTGCTTTATATCTCCTTCTTGGTTTAGTAGCCCTTACGATGCTGATCATTCATTTCTTACCAAAGCTTACTAAGGTTGTGCCATCCTCACTCGCTGCTATTTTAATCATCTTCGGGTTGGTCACCTTCTTTAATTTAGATACGCGTACTGTAGGGGATATCGCATCGATAAAAGGTGGTTTTTTACCCTTTCATATTCCCGCGATCGATTGGACACTTGAGTCCTTGAAATTAATTGCTCCCTATTCACTAATTATTGCAGGTGTTGGGCTTATTGAGAGTCTACTTACTCTGAATATCGTAGATGAGATTACCGAAACCAGAGGTTCTGCCAACAAAGAGGCTTTGGCTCAAGGGGTTGCTAATACCCTATCGGGAATGTTTTCAGGAATGGGCGGATGCGCCATGATCGGACAATCACTCATCAACGTTTCTAACGGAGCTCGAGCGCGTCTTTCAGGAATCGTTGCTGCTATCGGACTCCTGAGTTTTGTCATGTTCGGTTCATCCCTGATCGAGCGTGTACCTATGGCTGCACTTACCGGGCTGATGATTATGGTATCGATAGGAACCTTCGAATGGGCGAGTCTTAGAACCTTTAATAAAATGCCGAAGTCGGACGTTTTTGTAATGGTATTAGTGACCTTGGTGACCGTGTTCCTTCACAATCTCGCACTTGCGGTTATCGTTGGTGTCATTATTGCCGCTCTTGGTTTTGCATGGGATAACGCGGTGCGAATTCGCGCCCGTAAGCGAATCGATGAATCGGGAGTGAAGTATTACGAAATCTACGGTCCGCTTTTCTTTGGTTCGGTAGCCGCTTTTAATGAAAAGTTCGATGTAGCTAATGATCCTGATGAGGTTGTGATTGACTTTGCAGAGAGTCGTGTAGTTGATATGTCGGCTATTGAAGCCTTAAATAAGGTTACCGAACGTTACGCTAAGTCGGAGAAGAAAATTCATCTAAAACACCTCAGTAAAGACTGCTTGAGATTGATAAAAAATGCAGAAAGTTTAATAGAAGTCAACATTATCGAAGATCCTACCTATAAAGTGGTTGCAGACAAAATTTAAATCCTTAGGTTAATATTAGTACTAAAAAGCCGCCTTGTGCGGCTTTTTGTTTACAATTACGTCACATTAGATGTACTATTTTAACCAAAAAAGCTTGTTAAAATAGAATTTAAAGTTTCTAAATAAATGTGAAAAAATTACCGATTTGGTAATTATGCTGTGAAAAAATGCAAATATAGCTCTAATTAGTGTCCGATATTTTGCATGTAGTAATATTTGCATTATTTTAACGCCTTGAAAATAAACTAAACTTAAACTTTACTCTTATGAAAATGATGCTTAAAGGTTTTCTGTTTTTCGCGGCACTATTGTGTTTCGGTATGACAGAAGCGCAGACTGTTTCAGGTACTGTTTCTGATAATCAGGGACCACTACCAGGTGCAACAGTCGTAGTTAAAGGTACAGCTACGGGTACTACAGCAGACTTCGATGGTAACTATTCGATTTCAGCTAGTGCAGGAGATGTACTTGTGTTTTCTTATGTAGGTTACACTGCACAAGAAATCACTGTTGGCAACCAGAGTACTATTAATGTAGTGCTTGAGTTGGGTAACGTGCTTGAGGAGGTTGTAATCACTGGTTACGGTTCTCAGCAACAAAAAGAAATTACTTCTGCAGTAGTTTCTGTGGACGAGGAGTCGTTCAACAAAGGAGCAATTAACGATGCTTCTCAATTACTTCAAGGTAAGGTTGCAGGTCTTCAGATCTACAACAGAGGTGGTAACCCTAACGCTGGTGCAGTTATTCGTCTTCGTGGTCTTTCGACTATCGGTGCGAATGCTTCTCCACTTGTAGTTATCGATGGGGTAATCGGAGCTTCACTTAACAACGTTGACCCTAGCGATATCGAGAGCATCAACGTTCTTAAAGATGCTTCTGCCGCTGCGATTTACGGTTCTCGTGGATCTTCAGGGGTAATCCTTGTTACTACAAAATCTGGTAAGGCTGGTGCAACTCAAATCAGCTACAACGGTCAATTCTCTACTTCTGGTATTCTTAACCAGATTGATTACATGAGCCCAGAAGAGTTTGTTGCTGCTGGTGGTCGTGATCTAGGGTCTAAGACTGACTGGATTGACGAAGTAACTCGTGATGCATTCACTCAGATTCACAACCTTTCTGCTGCAGGTGGAAACGGTTCGACTTCTTACCGTATTTCTGCAAACATTCGTGATGCAGAAGGTATTCTTTTAAATAACGGTTTTGAGCAGTTCAACACTCGTTTAAACTTCTCAACTCGTGCGCTTAACGATAAGTTGAAAATCAACTTCAACACTTCGTTTACTCAAAGAGATCAGCAAAACGGTTTCAACGAGGCACTTCGTTATGCTACACTTTACAACCCAACTGCTCCTGTTTTAGCTGCTGATGCACCTTATGCATTCAATGGCGCACAGTTTGGTGGATACTTTGAAACTTTAGGTTTATTTGATTCTTACAACCCAGTTTCAATTATCAAGCAAAACATTAACAACGGTGAGCGTCGTGAGCTTAACTACGGTGTTGATTTAGCGTATAGCGTTAATGATAACCTAACTGCTTACTTCCGTTCTGCAGTTCAGACTACTGACTATGCAAACCGTCTATACTACAGAACTACTTCTCTTTGGAATGGTGGAGCTGATTCTCCTGTTCGTAAGGGTTCTGCTCAATTCTACGAGAACAACTTCGATTTTCAGTTAAACGAGGCTTACGCTACTTGGAGAAAGTCTTATGACAACATGAACATTGCAGTTACTGGAGGTTATTCTTACCAGAAAGAGAACTACAATGAAGTATACTTCTCTCTAGGTGATTTCCCTGGTGATCAAATCGATTACATCGATGCAATTGAGTACTCTCAAGACTTATTAAACGCAGGTCAGATTTCTGCAAACTCAGCAAGAAATCCTGATACTGAAATCGAAGCATATTTCGCTCGTTTAAACATGACAATTGCTGACAATTTCTACTTGAATGCGTCTGTTCGTCGTGAAGGTTCAACTAAACTTGGTGCTGATAACCGTTGGGGTACATTCCCAGCTATTGGTTTAGGTGCTGACTTAAACTCTTTCCTAGGTTTAGAAGGCGTTCAACAACTTAAGGCTCGTGCTTCTTACGGGGTAACTGGTAACCTTCCAGGTTCTTACGGTCTTTCTCAAGAAATCCGTGGATGGTCTTGGGGTGGTGATGGTGCTGCTGGTGGATCTACTGGTCTTCTACGTGCTGCTAACCCTAACCTGAAGTGGGAAGAGAAAGCGGAGCTTAACTTCGGTATCGATTTAACTATGGATCGTTTCTCTGCTACACTTGATATTTACCAACAAACTTCGAAAGACTTCATCATCAACCGTATCGTAGATGCTGCAGTATATGGTTTCGATCGTCGTTTCGAGAATGCTGGTCAATTATCATCTGATGGTGTTGAATTAGCTCTTAACTATGACGTGACTGACAACTATACTACTGGTATTGTTCTTTCACGTAACAAAGTTGTTCTTGATGAGTATGTTCAGGATGCTGATAAATTCGGTAACCTAGGTGCTCCAGGTCAGAATGACACTTTCGTAACTCGTGTTAAAGTAGGTGAAGAAATCGGTCAAATCTGGGGTCCAGTTTGGGACGGTACAGTAACTAACGGTTCTCAGAACTTCGTTGATGTAAACGGTGATGGTCAATTAGTAGTTGGTCAAAACAACGCACTTGACGAAAACGTTGACTTTGATGTATTAGGTAGCGGTATTCCTGATCTAGAATTAGGATGGTCTAACCAAATTACTCTTGGTAAGTACACAGTGAATGCATTCTTCAGAGGTGCATTTGGTCACAGCTTAGTGAACACTTTCCGTGCATTCTATGAGCCACGTGTAGGTTCTCAGAAATCGTACAACTACATTAACACTGAGCTTGCTAACGATGAAATCAAGAACGCTAACTTCTCTTCTCTATATGTTGAGAAAGCTGACTTCTTCAAGTTAGATAACCTTACAGTTTCACGTCCTATCACTGATAACGTAAACTTATCACTTAACGTACAGAATGCGTTCGTGATTACTAACTATACTGGATCTGATCCTGAGCCAGCGTTATTCGATCTTTTAGATGGTAACCCACTTGCTCCTGGTATCGATCGTAGAAATAGCTACTATTCAGCACGTTCGTTCACTTTAGGTGTAAACATTAACTTCTAATAATAAAAATTGATATGAAAAACTTACACAAACTTCTATTAGGTTTCGGACTTGTAGGTTTAACCTACTCTTGTACCGATCTTGAAGAGGACCTCGTAGGGGATCTTACACAAGATTTCTCTGTAGAGGGAATCTCTACCGGGGCTGCCGGTGGTGGTAGTGACGTTCTTACTGCAGTATTTGATGCAGTTCGTAACGGTGGTACTGCTAACCACGGTGGTTATTTCTCAGTTCAGTCGGTTTCAACTGACGAGATGGCGGTAACTCAAAAAGGTGGTGACTGGTATGATGGTGGTATCTGGTTAGATATGCACCGTCACACTTGGACTCCTGCTAACGGTCCTATTACAGGAACGTGGGCACAGCAATACGGTTCTATTGCAGCTGTTAACAATGCAATTGCAAATTCAGGATTGAATGCTGATCAAATGGCACAAGCAAAAGTTGTTCGTGCTTACTTACACTGGAGACTAATGGACATGTACGGTAACATCGTTATCGCTGATGGTTCAGGTTCAAACGCTCAGTCTTCTAGAGCAGACGTATTCAACTGGATTGAAGGAGAACTTCTTTCAGCTCTTGGAATGGGTTCTAGCTTTGACTTGGCTTCATTAGAAAACTCAAGCCTAGGTACCGGTGATAACAAGTACAGAATCAACAGACATGCTGCTTTAGGTATCTTAGCTAAGCTTTACCTAAACGCTGAAGTTTACACGGGTACTGCTCGTTACGCTGACGCTGCTGCTGCTGCTGGTTACGTGATTGATAACGGTCCTTACCGTTTATCTGATTCTTCAGTTTCTGTACCTAACCTAGCTAAGCGTCCGTCAGTAGCTTCTGATCCGGACAACCTTACTGGTTATGCTGCAATCTTCTCACCTACAAATGAAAACAACCCAGAAATTATCTGGTCTGTTAAGTACGATGAGGCTACTGCAGGTGGTATGAACTTCAACCAAATGACACTTCACTATGCTTCTCAGTATACTTGGAACTTCGAGGCTCAGCCATGGAATGGTTATGTGGCTCTTGAAGAGTTTGTAAACTCATACGAAGATGGTGATGCTCGTAAGAAAGCGAACTTCATCGCTGGTCCTCAACTTGACTACGGTGGAAACGCACTTGTGGATCTTGCTTCTGATTCAGCAACTCCAGAGATTGTTTACACGCTTTCAATTAATGAGCTTGAGCCAAATGCTGCGCGTACAGGTGGTTACCGTTTGGGTAAATTCAGCTTTCAGCAGTTTGGTCGTCCAGACATGAACAATGACTACCCAATCGTTCGTTTAGGTGATCTTCACCTAATCCACGCTGAGGCAATTGCTCGTGAGGCTGGTGACTGGTCACTTGCTTTACCTGAAGTAAACGCTATCCGTGCAAGAGCTGGTGTTTCAGCTATGAGCAGCATTACTGCTGATCAATTCTTAGCTGAGCGTGGTCGTGAGATGTTCCAAGAAGCTTCTCGTCGTACTGACCTTATTCGTTTCGGTCAGTGGGGTGGAACTTGGTGGGAGAAAGGTGCTTCTGCAGATTACAGAACACTTTTCCCAATCCCAACAGAGCAGCTTACAGCTAACTCTAACCTTACTCAGAATCCTGGTTACTAAACCATCGATTTTCATAAGACAAGGGCGGCCCATCGGGCCGCCCTTTTTATTTTGACCCATTTTTTTCGCGCACTATTCCTTTTATAAGCCGTTATTCTTGGCTAAATTGCTCATTGTTCCAGAAGATTTTTTCACCTATGAGAGTGCTTGTCCTTATAGCCTTATTATTTGCTGGTTGTACGGGGTCTGAGCCTTTGTTTTTAAAGCGTTCTGATACTGGAATCAATTTTCAGAATACGCTTTATTTTACGGAAGATTTTAACCCCTATACTTATCGTAACTTTTTTAATGGAGGGGGTGTTGCATTGGGTGATATCAATAACGATGGTTTAGTTGATATTTATTTCACCGGGAACCTAGTCTCTAACCGACTTTATTTGAATAAAGGTGACTTTCAGTTTGAAGATATTACTGCAAGCGCTGGTGTTGCCTGTGAGTCTAACTGGAGTGCAGGTTCGACCTTTGTTGATATCAATAATGATGGTTTTTTAGATTTATACGTTGCCAAATCGGGTAAGCCGGGTGGAGAACGTAGGTACAATGAACTATTTATCAATAACTGTGATTTGACTTTTACCGAGTCTGCGGCGGCTTACGGACTTGACATTACGGGTCTTTCTGTTCAGGCTGCTTTCTTTGATTATGATGGGGATGAAGATTTAGATGTTTACTTGTTGAATAATTCGATTCGATCGGTGGGTGCTTACGACCTAATTGAAGGCCAAAGAGAGATTGCCTCTGAGGATGGTAATCAGTTATTAGAGAATCGAGATGGTTTTTTTATACCCGTATCTGCTGAAAAGGGTGTTTATTCTTCGGCTATAGGTTTTGGTTTAGGAATTACGCTTTCAGATTTTAATGGGGACCATTGGCCAGATCTTTTTATTTCTAATGACTATTTCGAAAAAGATTACCTCTATATCAATCAAGATGGTAGGGGTTTTAAAGAGTCTTCGGATAGCTATTTTGACGCTTTATCGATGGGTTCTATGGGGGCTGATGCTGCCGATCTAGACAATGATTTGCGTCCGGATATTATGGTAACAGAAATGTTGCCTGAAACTCTATCTCGCCAGAAGTCGAAGCAAGTCTTTGAGTCTTGGGATAAGTTTCAACTGGCAGGTGAGATGGGGTATCACAAGCAGTATTCTCGTAATGTCTTACAGCGCAATTTAGATAATCGGTTCTATGAGGTGGGTAGACAATTGGGAGTCTCTGCCACTGAGTGGAGTTGGGCTTCACTTCTATTTGATATGGATAACGATGGGTATCGTGATATCTATGTCAGCAATGGTATTTTCAAGGATCTACTAGATCGCGATTACCTAACTTATAATGCTAACGAGGAGTCACTACGACAGCAGATGCGTCAGGGCGAAGAGGCCGTTACGGCGCTCATTGATTTAATGCCTTCTTCAGCAGTTCCAAATGCAGTTTACCATAATAAGGGTGACTTTACCTTTGAAAATGTGCGCCAACTATGGGGTCTTGATGAGATTAGCTTCAGTAATGGATCTGCCTATGGGGATTTAGATAATGATGGAGATCTTGATCTAATCGTAAATAATATTGATGCAGATGCCTTTGTGTATGAAAATCGTTCTGAGCGATTGGGACATCATTTTCTTGCGGTCGAGCTCAAGGGAACTGATAAGAACCGTTTTGCTATCGGAGCCAAGGTACAAGTCTATCTTTCTGATGGGAGTGCTATGATGGCTGAACAATATCCGTC
>JAAZVY010000020.1 GCA_018623195.1 Flavobacteriaceae bacterium
CATCCCAATCCCAACGACCAGATAGTTCGTCATCTTTGATTCCCCAAAGTTCGTATTGGAATTTACCTTCAGAAATTGGAGATCCTTTATAGCTGCTGTAAGGCCCTTCGTCAATGGCCATTTCCATGGATGCGGTCACGGCAGCGAAATAAAGCGTTTCAAAAATTTCTTGATTTAACTTTTTCGCTTCATCTGATGTAAACGGTAGACGCATCATGATGAATGCGTCGGCAAGTCCCTGAACTCCTAATCCGACAGGGCGGTGACGCATATTTGAGTTCTCGGCCTCTACTACCGGGTAGTAGTTTCGATCGATTACTGTGTTGAGGTTGCGTGTTACTCGTTTGGTAACATCAAAAAGCTCTTGATGGTCAAATTTGCCGTCCTTTACAAACATCGGAAGGGCAATTGATGCAAGGTTACAAACAGCAACTTCGTCTTCTGAGGTGTATTCTAGGATCTCAGTACAAAGATTTGATGATCTGATTGTCCCCAAATTCTTTTGATTACTCTTGCGATTCGCGGCATCCTTGTAAAGCATATACGGAGTACCTGTTTCGATTTGAGATTCTAGAATTTTTTCCCAAAGCTCACGTGCTTTTACGGTCTTACGTCCTCTGTCTTCAGATTCGTACTGAAGGTATAACTTGTCGAATTCTTCGCTGTGGTTATCGAATAATCCTGGGCACTCGTTAGGACACATTAGCGTCCAATCTTCGTTTGCCTCAACACGCTTCATAAATAAATCGGGTATCCACATCGCGTAGAAAAGGTCACGCGCGCGCATTTCCTCTTTACCGTGATTCTTTTTAAGATCAAGGAAGTCAAAAATATCTGCGTGCCATGGTTCGATGTACATCGCGAAACTTCCTTTTCTCTTTCCGCCCCCTTGATCTACATAACGAGCGGTATCGTTGTATACTCGAAGCATAGGAACAATACCATTAGAGGTACCGTTGGTTCCTGATATATAAGACCCAGTGGCTCTAATGTTATGAATTGATAGACCGATACCTCCTGCAGACTGCGAGATTTTGGCGGTCTGTTTTAGGGTGTCATAAATACCATCAATACTGTCGTCTTTCATGGTTAGTAGAAAGCACGATGACATCTGAGGTTTAGGGGTTCCTGAATTAAATAGGGTTGGGGTCGCGTGTGTAAAGTAACGCTTAGACATTAAGTCATAGGTCTCGATAGCAGCATCTAAGTCGTTCGGATGAATACCAACCGAAACTCTCATCAGCATATGTTGAGGTCTTTCTACGATCTTACCGTTGATCTTCAAAAGATAGGAACGCTCTAGGGTTTTAAAACCGAAGTAATCGTAACCAAAATCGCGATCGTATATGATGCATGAGTCTAGCCTTTCAGTATTGTCCATAATCACCTTGTGCACTTCATCAGAAAGAAGCGGCCCTTTCTTACCGGTTCTTGGGTTGACATAGTTGTACAGGTCGTCCATGGTTTCTGAGAACGACTTTTTGGTGTTTTTATGTAGGTTCGACACTGAGATTCTCGCTGCTAACTGTGCGAAGTCTGGGTGAGTAGTGGTCATTGTAGCCGCTACCTCTGCCGCGAGGTTATCTAATTCTGATGTAGTAACGCCGTCATATAAACCATCGATAACACGCATTGCTACTTTTACTGGATCTACCAGCGGGCTTAAGCCATAGCATAATTTGCGGATTCTGGTGGTGATTTTGTCGAACATTACGGGTTCTTGTCTCCCGTCTCTTTTTACTACATGCATATCGAAAGGTTTTAAGGGTTGGCTAGGTGAATGGTATTAATTAGAAGTCTGCATCAAATGCAAATGGATCTTTATCGTCTGTGTTAGCTTCGGTTTGTTTCACACCCGCTTTCTGGTACTCGCTCACCTTCTTTTCAAAGAAGTTAGTTTTACCTTGAAGAGAGATCATATCCATGAAATCGAATGGGTTAGTAGCATTATACTCTTTCTCACACCCTAATTCTACTAGAAGACGATCTGTTACGAATTCTAGGTATTGGGTCATCAGCTTAGAGTTCATACCAATTAAACTCGCTGGAAGAGATTCAGTAATAAATTCGCGCTCGATATCTAGAGCGTTAATAATGATCTCTTTGATTCTTTCGGTCGGAACCTTGTTTACTAAGTGATTGTTGTGCAGGTGAACCGCGAAGTCACAGTGCATCCCTTCATCTCTCGAAATCAATTCATTAGAGAAAGTCAGTCCTGGCATAAGCCCTCGTTTCTTTAGCCAGAAAATAGAACAGAAAGCTCCTGAAAAGAAGATACCCTCAACCGCAGCGAAAGCAATGAGTCGTTCTGCAAAACTTGGTGATTCAATCCATTTCAGTGCCCAGTCTGCCTTTTTCTTAATGGCAGGGAAATTTTCGATTGCCTTGAAAAGAGTGTTCTTCTCCTTCTCGTCCTTAACATAAGTGTCAATGAGCAGTGAATAGGTTTCTGAGTGGATGTTCTCCATCATAATTTGAAACCCATAGAAGAATTTTGCCTCTGAATACTGAACTTCATTCACGAAGTTTTCTGCTAGATTCTCATTTACGATACCATCTGATGCTGCGAAAAAAGCAAGGATATGTTTAATGAAATAACGCTCGTCGTCGTTTAATTTATTTTCCCAGTCGTTCCCATCTTGTGAAAGATCAATTTCTTCGGCAGTCCAGAAGGATGCTTCTGATGTCTTGTACCATTGCCAAAGGTCATGGTGTTGGATTGGAAAAATTACAAATCGGTCAGGATTATCTTGTAAAATGGGTTCTACTGCAGTTGACATAGCTTTGTTTTTAATTCTTAAAATGAATGGATTCTGGCTCGGACCAGGGACTAACAAAGATGTAAAAACAAACTCCTTGGGTAAAGCGAGTTTGTACTCGTTGACCGATAAGTTTTTAACAGAAAATGTTGAAATGTGAGTTCAGTTCCTATAAACTCTAGGGTTTTCTTTTCAAGAAAAATTTAGAAACTTTTTTAGGCCTTAAACAAGACCCTTTTCTTGTTTCCAAAGATCGGCGGCTCTCTCTAATTCTTCATACCACTCTTCGCCAAACTTTCTTATCAGTGCGTTCTTAACAAATTGATAAATAGGAACTTTTAGTTCTTTGCCGAGCGTACAAGCAGAATCACAAATTTCCCATCGGTGGTAATTGACCGCCTCAAATGAAGTGTATTTCGTTACTCTCACTGGATACAAATGGCAGCTTACGGGTTTGTGGTAATCGATGGTGCCCTCTAAGTAGGCTGATTCTACTCCACAAACTCCTTGGCCTTGGTCATTAAAGGTGAGGTATGCACACTCTTTTCCGTTTACTAAAGGAGTTTCTAGATCGCCGTCTTCTCCGGTAACATAGGCCCCTTGTTCTTCAATAGCTGCAATACCTTCATCACGTAAGTAGGGCTTTACTTTTGGCAATAGTTCCTCGAGCTTATCGGCCTCCCAAGACTCTAGTGGGGCTCCGTATTCACCTGCTACGCAGCAAGCACCTTTGCAGGCATTTAAATTGCATACGAAGTCTTTTTCGATAAGATCCTCAGTAACTAGAGTAGTGCCAATTTGAATCATTATTTTCTTTTAATGCCGAACAATTGTTGAGAAATAAAACCTTTAGGCATCTCCTCATCACCGATGTAGCCAATTTCTAGGTTTCCGTTATCGTTAGGGACATAGGCTGTTTTAAATAGGTAATCCCAGATAGATAGGCTTATTCCAAAGTTAACTCCGTAGGAATGGCTTCGCGGTAGATTCTTGCCATGGTGATGCAAATGCATCACTGGGTTATTTAAAACGAACCGAAGCCATCCGTAGTCTAGCCTAATATTTGCATGATTTAGGTGGCCGATCAGTATGGCAGCAAAATGAATGATGTACGCCTGCTCGGGTTCAAACCCTCCAATGAGCAAAACGGCTAAGGTTTTGAGAGGCTTGTACAATATATTCTCCATCCAGTGAAATCTAAAATGTGCAGCAAATCCCATTTCATGAACACTGTGGTGCACCTTATGAAATTTCCAAAAAATCGGAATCTTATGGAGAAATATATGGGTTAGCCATCCGAAGAAATCAACAAGGATAAAAAAGAGGAGTAGTCCGAGCCATTCTGGTATTCTTTTGATATCAATGATGGCAAGATTTTGTAGCTCTATTCCAAGAGAATTAAACGCTTTTGAAAGAACTGCGTAGAACCCAGAAATGAATATGCTGAATAAAACAAAATTGAACCCCATGTGAAAGAGGTCTGTAAAGAATTCTCTTCTGAAAATCGCCTGTGATTTTCTCCATGGAAAAAGAATTTCGAGACCCCAAACGAGTAGCGAAATCAATAATAGGCCCCACAAATAGTTTTGACTCCATGAGGTTTCGAAAAAGAGATTTCGCTTGTAAAAATCGAAAACTCCGATTGTACTTTCCCAAAAGATATTGAACCATTCAAGCATAATACAAAGGTACTAAAAGCCTGCTTTCCTCCGTTATCTTAGGGCTTCTATCATTGCCTCGACTGTTTGGTCTAGGTCGTATTCTGCTTGAAACCCCCAGTCCTTGATTGCATTTTCATCGTTAATGCTCTGAGGCCAAGAATCGGCAATGTCTTGTCTGAAATCTACCGAGTAATTGATTTCGAAATCAGGGATGAATCGACGTATCGAACGCGCCATGAGTTCAGGGCTCGTTTCAAATCCGCCCAAGTTGTACGAAGTTCTTATGGTGATGGATTCTTTTGGAGCATCCATTATCGCTAGCGTAGCTTTTATCGCATCAGGCATAAAAAGCATTGGTAAGATGGTATTACCTTTAAGATAACAGGTGTAATTTCTTTTACTAACCGCTTCTTTGATGATGGCTACCGAATAATCTGTTGTTCCGCCTCCTGGTTCAGTTGCATGACTTATTAGACCTGGGTAACGAATGCTTCGTACATCGATCCCATATTTGTTGAAATAATAATTACACCAGAATTCACCAGAACGTTTGCTGATACCGTAAACAGTACTTGGATTAATTGTGGTGTTTTGCGGGGTGTCTACTTTCGGACTATCAGGGCCAAAAACAGCAATACTAGAAGGCCAAAAGAGTTTTTTGTAGAGTCCTTCCTTGGCCAGATTAAGTAGATGAAGCAGGCTATTCATATTGAGATCCCAAGCTAACTTTGGATTCTCTTCACCCTTGGCACTTAATAAAGCGGCCATCAGATAAACTTCATCAATTTGAAGTTCACTAATTAACTGTTTGATACTTCCCTGGTCTGTAGCATCTAAACGATACAAACGATGTTCACTGTTGGTAAGAAGTCGAATGTCTGCGCGATAAAGAACAATATCATCCCGCTTCTCAAGCTCTAAGCACAATTCTGTGCCGATTTGACCTTCAGATCCTATTACGAGAACTTTTGTCGACATATTCTTCGTTTCAATTTGTTCTAACAAAAATAGTCTTTTCAATTATCGTAATTTGGTCTTATGATTCGATTTCTAGCCTTCTTTTTGGGAGTATTTCTGCTTTCTTGTAACCCTAAAAAACAAGAAGCTCCTGCCCTTGTGGAAACCTCAAAAGAGATCCTACTAGACACTCTTCCAGAAATTTCTATTTCGAATAGTAGTGAACTCTACCGCAATTGGCCAACACTTCAATTGTTTTCACAGACCTACGAGGCACTTTATAAAGTAAATAACTCTGAGGATCTATTGTTAGCAGTAGAAAATGCTATGAAGAGTATTGAAAACCTAGAGAATCAACAAAAGCCTGAGGAGGTTGGAAGCCCAGGATATTTAAGTCGACTAGATCTTTTGAAAACCGAACTTTTTCGTTTGAAAGAAAAGCTTTCAGAGGGTCAATTTGACGCATCAATCTTAGAAGATACTTTTAATGCCTACAAAGGTCTTGTGAACTATATTTCGCTTCAATGGGAACGAAACGGGGATTAAATTCCCTTCGAGCAAAGTTGTTTTAGGGGTAGCTTTATAGATACTACTTCTGAGGCGATGCCCCCTTCATTAAAAATCGGAAGACTTAAATTCCTTTCTCCAGCAATTCTCGTGTAATACTCCTTCTTAGTGGGGTGAAAAGGAGCTACCAGATTTAATGGTCCTTCTTGAGGATGATCAAAGAGCCATTGGATACATTGAACAATGTCTTCACGGTCAATGAAATTGATCAGTTCTTCTGACGCTATCCCTTTCTGTGTGCTCAATAGACTATAAATAGGGTGTCTATCCTCTCCGATAAGACCTCCTAGTCGCAGTGCATTAAACCTTTGGATCGGACTATTTTCAAACTCCTCCTCAATTCTAGTAATTACTTTCGCCGAGGAAGTTTTCGGGTCAAGTTCTGTATTTTCATCAATTACTCTTACCGCTTTTCCATATACAGAGATACTACTGGTGTAGAAGACGGTTAAGTTCGGATTCTTATTTAGGTGGCCTATTAATTGTTTAAATAAGGGAAGATTCCCGTCCATGGCATCATTGGTATTTCTGCTAGCGCCACTTGGTATGGTTATTATTAAATAGGATAGGCCCTCTAGAAATTCAGGTAGTTCACCTTCCCATCGATTATTTCTGAAATAACATCCAAAAGATTTGGCTCCTCTTACGTCGAATCCATTTTCTTGAAGTCTTTGAAGGAGATAACTCCCGAGCCAGCCTTCTCCTAAAATTCCGATTTTAATCAACTTTGACGCGTTTGAAAATTTTGATTTTTTCTGAGGTTAAAAAATGATAACCAATATCATAAAGATAGTATTTTGGTAGGCCATCCTCTTGTCCTTTTTCTATCTCAGTGATACAGGAGGATCTAAACCCTTGTCGATTTAATTCGCTGAGGTTGCACTCGGTGTATTCCTTACTAACATAGTCTCTTAAAATTCTGTAATTGTTTTGAAGCACTCGATGGGTACTGTAAAAGCCCTGATTCTTTTTTTGATTCTTTAAATTATGATGATGACTTCTGCAAGCATCACTGCAAAACTTTTGATCTGTTCTGCCAAATAAGGGTTCCTTACAAACTTTACAACCTCTGTTCATATGAAATCTGTTTACTGCAAAGAAGAAGACCTACACTGCAAATAACACTCAGTAGTTATTAAGATTGGTGCGCAGATATTTAAACGTTTCTATCCGTTTACAACCCGAAAAAGTGAAACCTCAGTATTCAACTTTGAAGCAAAATCAATTTTATGAATGCACTAAGAAATCAAGCCCAACTAATAGGTTATGTTGGCAACGACCCAGAAGTCACAGAGTTACAGGGAGGCAAGAAACTTGCAAAGTTTAGTTTAGCCACTAACGAAATTTACAATAATGCCGCAGGCGAAAGAACCGTCGCTACGGAATGGCATACGATCATTGCATGGGATCGTCAGGCTGAGATTGCAGAGAAGTATGTTCAGAAGGGCAAGGAGATCGCTGTTTCTGGACGAATTACGCATCGATCTTATGATGACAATGAGGGTCAAAAGAAGCGTATTACAGAAATTCGTTGCACTGATTTATTACTTTTAAGTAAGCCCGAAACTGCTATAGAATCAGAGGTTTTCTAGTCGTAAAGGTATTGGGCAATTCGAAAGAGATTGGCGTGAGCCTCTACAATTACCCTTATGTCTTTCGAATAACCACCACCCATTGAACATTGAATAGGAATTCCTCTTGAATGCGCAAGATTTAGAACCTTATGGTCTCTCTCTTTACATCCATTAAGGGTTAGGCCTAAGGTTCCTAATCGATCAGTTTCTAGAATGTCTACTCCTGAGAGATAAAAAATGAAGTCTGGTTTTGTCTCCTCGATCAAAGGGTCAAGATACTCATCTAGGAGTGTTAAATATTCAAGATCGCTACATCCTTTAGGAAGAGGAAGATCTAAATCTGACTCCTCTTTTTTAAAGGGATAATTAGCTGCCCCGTGTACAGAGAATGTGAATACTGACGGGTTCGTTTGAAAAATAGATGCCGTTCCATTTCCTTGGTGTACGTCAAGATCAATAATTAGTGCTTTTTTAATTAGACCTTTACGGATGAGATGAGATGCAGCGATCGCCTGGTCATTTAATAGACAGAAGGCCTCTCCATGATCGGCGTAGGCGTGATGGGTGCCTCCTGCGATATTAATTGATATTCCGTGATTAAATGCGTGATAACAATTTTGGATGGTTCCCTGCGCGATTCTTTGTTCTCGATCAATGAGATGTTGCGATAATGGGAATCCTATCTTTCTCACCTCTTTGGGGGTGAGATCTGAATTTAGTAATCGTCGAAAGTAAGATTCTGTATGAACGCTTAGGGCGTCATTAGGATCGAGTAACTCAGGAGAGAAGAAGTTCTCTTCACTACAGGTGCCTTCATGAATCAACTGCTTAGGAAGTAGATCGTACTTGAGCATAGGAAACCTATGGCCTTCTGGTAGATCTAAAACATAAATTGAATCGAAAGCAATTTTTAGCATTAAGAAATAGCACTCCCTGCGGCTACTGCATCTTCAGGGCTCATGAAACTTAGTTTTCCTTCAGAGTCTGTTGCCATGAGCAGCATACCTTGACTTTCTACACCTCTAAGTTTGCGAGGTTTAAGGTTCATCAGAACGCAAACCTTTTTTCCAACTACCTCTTCAGGAGAGAAATGCTCTGCAATTCCAGATACAATGGTTCTTTGGTCAAGTCCAGTATCGACCTTCAAAACGAGTAATCGATCGGCTTTAGGCATCTTTTCAGCAGAAAGTATTGTACCAACTCTTAAATCAAGACTACTAAAGGTATCATAATTAATGGCGGGTTTTTGTGGTTCTTGCATGGGGGTAGAGTCTTTTTCTGTTGATTTTAGTTTATCTAACTGATTTTGTATTTCAGTGTCTTCAATCTTTCTGAACAGTAATTCAGAAGTTCCAAGGTTTTGACCTGCAGAGACTAGAATGCTTGCAGATTTGAGGTGCTCAAAAGGGTTTTCAATGGTCTTTAAATTGAGCATTTTCTTCAACTTTTCCGTGGAGAATGGTAAAAATGGCTCAGAGAGATACGCAAGACCAGCAGTTAGTTGAAGCGCTACATTCATGATGGTTTTAACGCGCTCGGGGTCAGATTTTATTAGTTTCCAAGGTTCATGATCAGCTAGGTATTTATTACCTAATCTCGCAACACCCATTAAAAGACCAGCAGCCTCTCTAAATCGATATCGGTCTAGCGATTTCTCAATTGCAGAAGGAGCTTCTTTTAATTGTTGGAGTACTTGTTGGTCTTCATCGCTTAATGGTCCAGCCTCTGGCACAATTCCATCATAGTATTTCTGACTCAGAACAACGACTCGATTAACGAAGTTTCCATAAACAGAAACCAGTTCGTTATTTACTCGGGCCTGAAAATCATCCCAAGTGAAGTCGTTGTCTTTGGTTTCAGGAGCATTAATGGTTAAAACATATCTCAAAGCGTCCTGCATTCCTTCAAAATCTTCGAGGTACTCGTGAAGCCAAACTGCCCAGTTTTTGGAGGTCGAAAGTTTCTGACCTTCTAAATTTAAAAATTCATTTGCCGGGACATTTTCTGGGAGTATATAGTCTCCATGTGCCTTTAAAAGCGCAGGGAATATAATACAATGAAATACGATGTTATCCTTTCCTATAAAGTGAATAAGTGAGGTATTCTCATCTTTCCAGTAAGGTTTCCAATCAATTCCTTTTTTATCTGCCCATTCTTTGGTGGATGAGATGTATCCGATAGGTGCCTCGAACCATACATATAATACCTTGCCGTTTGCAGATTTAAGGGGGACTTTGATTCCCCAATCAAGATCTCTGGTAACCGCTCTAGGACGAAGCCCGTCATCTATCCATGATTTGCACTGACCGTAAACATTTGATTTCCAATCTTCTTTGTGATCTTCTAAAATCCATTTTCTCAAGAAAGCCTCACTTTTGTCTAGTGGTAGGTACCAGTGTGTTGTGGATTTAAGAGAAGGCGTTGCACCACTTAAGGTGCTTTTAGGATTAATAAGATCGGTAGCGTTTAAACTCGATCCGCACTTTTCACATTGGTCGCCGTAAGCTTCTGGGTTATTGCATTTAGGACAAGTCCCTGTGACAAAACGATCCGCTAAGAACATATTGGCCTCGGAGTCAAATAATTGCTCGCTAGTTTCTTCAATGAAATCATTTTGCTCATAGAGTTTTGTGAAAAATTCTTGAGCGGTCTTGTGATGAATGTCTCTAGAGGTTCTTGAGTAATTGTCGAAGGAGATTCCGAAGTCTTCAAAAGATTTTCGAATGGTTGCATCGTAAGTGTCAATCACCTCTTTAGGGGTGATTCCCTCTTTTCGGGCTTTCATCGATATAGCAACTCCATGTTCGTCACTTCCGCAAATAAAGGCTACATCATGGCCTTGGAGTCTTTTATAACGTGCGAATATGTCTGCTGGCACATAAACTCCGGCTAAATGCCCAATATGAATAGGTCCATTAGTGTAGGGTAGTGCGGCGGTAAGGGTATATCGTTTCTTCGAGTCTGACATTCATTGATGATTTGAAGGCAAAAATAGTTAATTCTTTATCGAATCGATTCTAGATGTTTATTGAACGATTCTTGAATATCATGTCTACTATTTTTAGGGTCAATGAGCAAAAAATTAGGGGATCTTGGCCAAATAGAAGCAGCTTCCTTCCTTGAAAAACGAGGATACCGCATTCTTCATCAAAATATCAGACTTGGTCATTTAGAAGCTGATATTCTTGCAATTAAGGATCGACTTTTAGTGATCGTTGAGGTGAAGTCAAGTACAAGGTTATTGACTTTAGAGCAGCTAATTCAACGTGTTTCCAAAGCGCAGTTTGCCAGATTACAGGCCATAGGCTCATTTTACGTGAATCGAATTTTTGATGTTGACGAGCTGCGAATCGACTTGGTAGGAGTCTTCTTAAACCAGAAAAATTCACCAATTAGGCACCTTGTCGACATTTCTTTATATATTTGACGAATTGTTACAAATAAAACAATCTGTATAAATTAACTATATGAAGACTATTTCATCAGTCGTAGAAAGCGTCATTCACCGTAAACCATTTCTTCAGTCGGCTCTAGCTGAAGGCATCATCAACCTTACCTCTTTATCACGTCAGATACGGCCTGAAATTGAATCTTATTTAGGAAAAGAGGTGCGTGAAGGTGCCATCGTAATGGCTCTTAAGCGTCTTTCAGAACACCTAGAGTTTAGAGCCACTCATAAGATTGTAAAGGTTTTGAAGAATATTGGAGAGATAACGGTACGCTCCTCTTTAGTTGATTTTACATTCTTAACATCAGAGAGTATTCTAGAAAAGCAGGCAGAACTCATGCGTGAGATTCATCGAAATCCTGATGTTTTCTATACTTCTTCTCGCGGGGTCAACGAAATAAATATTGTAGTTAGCGATCGACTAGAGCGGTATATCGAAGAGCTCTTTAGTGGTGAGCGCATGACTCAAAAGGTGACTAATCTCGCTTCAGTAACAGTGAAACTACCGCATGAGAATGTGACTGTTCCTGGAGTCTATTATTTTATTTTTCAGCGTTTGGCTTGGGAAGGTATTGTTCTTCATGAGGTCATATCTACTACGAATGAATTTACCATCATTGTAGATGATCCTGAGGCAGATAAGGCTTTTACAGTAATCAAGGCGCTGAAAGCCTTATAGTTGTAGTTGTCTAAGAGCGTCTATTGCTCCTTCTAGCGATTTGATTTGATCGAAGCGAATCAGTAATCGAGGACCATTCTTTGAAGGCTTTTCTTTTAAGGCACACGGCAAGGTAGCTGAAGCCTTGATAAGATGCTGAAAGGCTGCACTCTGATAGAATTCTGATTGGCTATCTGATAAAAAGTATCCGATCAGTGTTTCTCGTTTGAATACGATTTTTTCAACGCCAAGTGACTTAGCGATCCACTTCAGTGAAATAGACAGAATGAGATCATTTGCAGCCTGCGGAAGTGGCCCGAATCGATCTATTAATCGTTTGGTGAAACTGGTCAACGCTTCAGCGCTTTCAACTTCACTTAACTCTTGGTAAAGACTTAAACGCTCAGCGTTTGCATTGATATAATTATCGGGAAAGAGTAATTCTAAATCAGTGTCTATCTGCACTTCGCTGATGTACTCTTTTACTTCTTCGCTTTCTTTTTCTTCCTCGTAGAGCGATTTGAACTCGTTATTCTTTAGTTCTTCGATAGCTTCAGAAACAATTTTCTGGTAGGTATCAAATCCGATATCTGTGATGAAACCGCTTTGTTCGCCTCCTAATAAATCACCCGCACCTCTAATTTCAAGGTCTTTCATCGCAATTTGGAATCCGCTTCCAAGTTCAGTAAACTGAGCTAAAGCTTCCATTCTTTTTCTTGCCTCGCTAGTTAAGGATTCAAACGGATCTGTGATGAAATAACAAAAGGCCTTTTTATTCGATCGTCCGACCCTACCGCGCATTTGATGCAAATCGCTTAGACCAAAACTGTGAGCGTTGTGAATTAGAATGGTATTGGCATTGGGTATGTCGAGACCACTCTCAACGATGGTGGTGGAGACCAGAACATCGAAATTTCCATTCATGAAATCGAGCATGAGCTCTTCGAGATCTTTACCATCCATTCTACCATGGCCGGTTCTGATTCGTGCGTCAGGAACGAGCTGTTGGATCATTCCTGCAACCTCCTTAATATTCTCGATGCGGTTGTGTATGAAATAAACCTGTCCGCCACGCTCAATTTCAAAGCTAACTGCATCTCGAATGGCCTCTAGATCAAAGCGTATGACACTACTTTCAATCGGATATCGGTTGGGTGGCGGAGTACTGATCACCGATAAGTCTCTTGCTGCCATCAAACTAAACTGAAGCGTTCTAGGTATAGGTGTCGCGGTGAGGGTAAGCACATCAATACTTGCCTTGAATGATTTGATTCGTTCTTTTACGGAAACCCCAAACTTTTGTTCTTCATCGACGATCAATAGTCCGAGGTCTTTGAACTTGACATTTTTGTTGACAATTTGATGAGTTCCGATTAGTATATCAATCTTCCCTGCTTTGACATCCTCCAATACCTCCTTCTTCTCTTTAGCGGTTCTGAAACGATTTAAAAAATCTACTCGAACCGGTAAGTCTCCTAAACGTTTGGTAAAAGTCTTTGCATGTTGAAAGGCGAGAATAGTGGTCGGTACAAGCACCGCTACTTGCTTTCCATTATCTACGGCTTTGAAGGCTGCTCTAATTGCAACTTCAGTTTTTCCAAAACCAACATCTCCACAAACCAGACGATCCATAGGACGATCACGCTCCATGTCGGCCTTAACTTCTCTAGTTGCTTTCTCTTGATCGGGAGTGTCTTCATAGATAAAGGAAGCCTCTAGTTCATGTTGTAAATAAGAATCGGGACCAAACTGAAAGCCTTTTTCTAATCGTCTTTTAGCATAGACTTGAATAAGGTCAAAAGCAACCTTTTTGACATGCGATTTGGTCTTTTCTTTAACTTTTTGCCAAGCTCCAGATCCAAGCTTGTAAAGTTTTGGTGGTACTCCATCTTTGCCATTGTATTTGGCGATTTTATGGAGTGAATGAATACTCACATACAGGATGTCTCGATCGCCGTAAATCAACTTGATCGCCTCCTGCATCTTACCCTCCACTTCTATTTTCTGAAGTCCTCCGAAGGTTCCTATTCCGTGATCAATATGGGTTACGTAGTCACCGACCTCCAGCTTATTGAGCTCTGCTAGGCTGAGTTTCTGCTTTTTAGCAGCTGCCCCGCGAACACTAAATTTGTGATAACGTTCGAAGATTTCATGGTCGGTATAACAGCAGAGTTTTGCCTGTTCATCTACAAAACCACCCATTAGAGGCATGATTACAGGATTGTAGGGGAGATCAGTCTCATGCTTGGCAAATATTTCTTTAAAACGATCTACTTGTTGTGTTGAACTGCAGTGTAAATAACAAGTGTATCCGTCTTCCTTTTTCGCTTGAAGTTCTTTCCAAAGAAGATCAAATCGCTTATTGAAGGCGGGTTGACCTTTTTGTTTAAAATCGATATTGTCCTCTGAACGCTCTTTTTCTAATCGGGCATAAGAATGAGATGTAAGGTCTTTCTCTAGGGTTTTTGAACTGCTGAAAAGGGCAGAAGGATGAGCGTGCTTTAATGGACTATCTAACTTCTCAAACTGTTGCTCAGCTTTTTCGTAAAGTTCATCTAGTTTTTTCTTGATTACCTCAATTTCCTGAACAAAAACCGTAGTGTTCTCTGGATCAAAATATTCTAAGAATGAAATTCGTTCTTGAACACTTGCCGATCGATCCATGTTCGGTACGATGGTTAGGTTACTGACCGCTTCTTTTGAAAGCTGAGTTTCGATATCGAAGGTTCGTATGCTTTCTACTTCATTGCCAAAAAATTCAATACGATAAGGTAAGTCGTGGGCAAAGGAGTAAACATCGATGATACCTCCTCGAACCGAGAACTCTCCAGGTTCGGTAACAAAGTCAGTACGTTCAAATCCGAATTCGAATAGGCTTTCGTTGATAAAATCTAATCCGACTTGATCTCCTGTTTTAAGGTCGATTCGTTGACTTACAAAATCCTTTTTAGTAATGATTTTTTCTAACAGCGCATCGGTATAGGTTACAATTACCTTCGATTTCTTGCTTTCAGAAAGTTGCTGAAGCACTTCAGATCGCATGAGTACATTTGCATTGTCGATCGTTTCAATTTCATAAGGACGGCGATAAGAAGCTGGATAAAAGAGGGCCTCGTCTTTACCAAGGAATCGTTCTAAGTCGTTCTGGATGTATGCGGCTGCCTCTTTGTCTTCAACGATAACTAGCCAGTTCTTATTATTTTTTTGATGACCGCTTGAGATAAAAATGGAAATTCCTGATTGTGTCAGGCCAGTAATTTTAACCTCACCATTTGTACTTTCTAGACGTGACAGGGCAGCCTCAAAAGAATTTGAGGTGGTGAATTTTCGAATGATTTGTTCAGAAATCGAACTCATAAAGGCGGTGCAAAGATAGCTCTAAATGGCAATTAGACGTTCGCCTGTTAGTAACACTATTTGATCGTTTGGTTGAGGGGTAATCAGATGACTTCCTGTAAAAACTCCAAAAGCGGGTAGGGTAAGCTGTGTCTCTGTGGCGTGGAAGCACTTGAGTTTTATTTGATCTCTTGCTTTCCCTTTTAAAAGATAAGCGGGGTGTATGTGCCCACAAATAACGGGTAGGCTATTATCATCCTCTTCTGGATGATGCTGTAACCGAAACGTATCGAACGTGATATGAGATTCGACTTCGATCCCGAATGATTCATAAGTGCTGTCCTCTAAAACTTCATGGTTCCCTTTTACCAATCGTACAGGTATACTTTGGTTTTCAACCCATAATCTGAATTGATCAAATTCGTTATTGAAGGAAGAGTGAAATAAGTCTCCAAGAAAAATCAACTCTGCAGGATTGAAATAATCAATCACATCATCGAGTTTTTCAAAGTTTTCTAAAACTGCATCATTGGGGATGGGCATTCCATGTTTTCTGAAATGAGTGATCTTCCCTAAATGAACATCGCTAATTATGAGTAACTCCTCATTGGGCCAAAATAAGGCTCCAGACGGATGTAATTCAAAGGATTGATCGGCAAAGTTCAAGGTCATAGCTGTTGAATCATTTTTTGAATTCGTTTTTCGAGGTCTTCGTTCGATAGCCGTGCTCTCAAACGGTCGGTGATTATAGGAAATGAAAAAGGAGTTGGCTTCTCGCATCTAGCGATGTAGGTGTTTTTACGATTGATATTTTCAAGCACTCTTTTTAAACGGTCAAATTCAAGTTGGTGTTCAAAGACCTCTCTCTCGGCTTGAAGCATTAATAAATTGTCAGGCTCATAGCTCTTGAATACCTCATAGACCAATTGACTCGAGCTTTGGAGGTGTTTGGTTTTAACTGGCTTTCCAGGGTATCCGTTAAATACGAGCCCACTAATTACAGCAATATCTCTGAAGCTCCTGCGTGAGAGTTCGCTGAGGTTAATACTTGCTCTTAGATCGATCATTAAATCTCTTGTAGACCAAAGTTCTTGAGTTTCAATTTCTTCTACATCAATCAACTGATCAGAGAGTAACTCAAAGCCATAATCATTATAGGCGAGGGAGCAACTTATCGGATGTAGCAGACTTAATCGATAGGCTAATAGATTAGCTAGGGCTTCATTGATAAAGCGACCTTCAAAAGTATAGAACAGGTGATGATAACCTTCTTTTGTCTTAAAGGTCTCGACTAAAAAAGTGTGTTTATCAGGGATGATACTCTCCTTTTTTTGTGCCTCAAAAACTGCTTTAAGACCTTTAATTTCTTTGGTTAGTTCTTTACTTGCTTTCTCGAGCTTGGTAAGAGCGGTTTGCAAATACATTGACATTTCAGAACTAAATGACAGTCTTCCGCCCATCCATGCGGGAACTTTACTCGATTTAGTTTTGCTTAAACGCACTTGGACCTTCATTTCACGAACTCGGATAAATTCTAAAATACGGCCTGCAAATGTAAAGTGATCACCGGGCTGCAGTTGTGAGACGAACCACTCCTCTAGAGTACCGATAAATCCTCCACTAATAAAGTGTACCGCTAGAGTTGCGTCTGATACAATGGTGCCTATCTGAAATCGGTGACGCATGGCAATCGAACGTTTGGTTACAAGGTATTTTCCGTCGTCTTCAATGGTTACGCGCTGGTACTCATCATAATTTTCTAAGCTATCTCCGCCGGTAGTAATAAATCGAAGGATCCAATTCCATTCTTCCTCAGATAACGTTTGGAAACAAAAGGTGCTTTGAACCTCAGGAAGTATTTGGTGAGGGTAAAATCCATCAGAAACAGCAAGGGTGGTTAAATATTGAATGAGTAAATCATAGGAATTAAGGTAGGGTACGCTTGCTTCGATCTGTTTCTCCTGAACGGCAATTTTAAGCGCTGCCGATTCTATAATTTCCATGGCATGGGTCGGTAGAAAGTATAACTTGCTTTGAGCCCCAGGTTGGTGTCCACTTCGGCCTGCGCGCTGCATGAGCCTCGCAATACTTTTGGGCCCACCAACTTGAATTACCGTTTCGACCGGGGCGAAGTCAACGCCTAAGTCGAGACTCGAGGTGCATACTACGACTTTTAGACTTTCATTTCTAAGCGCATTTTCTACCCAAAGCCGAGTGTTTTTCTCAATTGAACTATGATGCATGGCCATTTGACCGGCTAAATCGGGGTAGTGGGAGAGTAATGCCTGAAACCAAATTTCGCATTGACTGCGAGTATTGGTAAAAATGAGAATGCTTTTACTCTTTTCTAGTAGTGGGCCGATTTGATCGATAAGATGAAGGCCTAAGTGTCCGCGCCAAGGGAATCGATCGGCTTTCTCCGAAATCAGCGATTCAATCAAGATCTCCTTGGTTAGATTTGACTGAATAATGGTCCAACCGTCAGGTACTTTTTCATTTTCAATGACGCTACCTTTTAAGACTGATAATGCAAGAAAAGGGTCGCCTAGGGTAGCACTTATTCCCCAAACTTGAAGTTTTGGGTTGATTCCCCGAAGTCGAGACAATCCCAACTCTAGAAGTGCTCCACGTTTGCTGGCATATAAATCATGCCACTCGTCGATAACTATACTTTGTAAATGTTTAAATCGGGCCTCATAACCTTTAGAGGCGAGAAGTAATTGAAGGCTTTCGGGTGTAGTAATAAGTAGTGGAGGAAGCGATTTTCGTTGCTTCGTTCTTTCTTTAGTTGAAGTATCCCCATTGCGAAGCCCTACTTCGATGTCTAGTTTCATTGCTACAGATGCCTTTTCCAAAGCCTCGTAAATTTCTTGAGACAATGCTCTAAGGGGAGTGATCCACAATGCTTGTAAGCCTTTTCTCTTAGGATCAATAGATTGTAAGATTGGAGCACCGAGAGCTAAGGTTTTACCTGAACCTGTGGGTGCCATTAATAGGCCCGAACTACCATTAAGATAGGCGTTCCAGCAATCCTTTTGAAATGGAAAGGGTTCCCATTTTTTTTCTTCAAACCATGGAACAATATTTTCGATAGCCCCTTCCATTTTTAGCGTACTAAATTTTTTAGATCTTCTAACTGGTTGGCTTCATTGATTTTTTTGTCCTTTCGCCATCGCACAATTCTAGGAAATCTTGTCGCATATCCGCTTTTGTGTCTAGAAGATGGGGCAACCCCCTCAAAAGCAATTTCAAAAACAAGTTCAGGTTTAACCGCTCTAACGGGTCCGAATTTTTCGAGAGCATTCGATCGAATCCATCGATTAATTTCTTTGAATTCTTGGTCAGTGAGCCCAGAATAGGCTTTGGCAAAGGTTACCAACTGTGCTTCAGGGTTATTAGGGTCTCTATCCCATAGGGCGAAGGTGAAATCAGTGTAAAGGCTACTTCTTCGACCATGACCTCGCATTACATAGGTAAGCACTGCATCGCAATTAAGAGGGTCATTTTTGTATTTGAACCAACCCCCTTTTTTGCGGCCTACTCCATAGGTGCTGTCTAGGTGTTTTAGCATGAGGCCTTCGCTTTTTACTTCTTTAGAACGAAGTCTTTCCTTTTCAACTTCTTGCCAGTTTTTGAAGGTTTTAAACTTTGACAGCTGTAAAGGACCCTCAAATGGGATTTTTTCTAGATAATTTCTGCGCTCAAGGTAAGTTTGCTCTCGAAAGTCTTTGCCTCGATACTCTAGTAGATCATAGGCTCGAAACACCACGGGAGCCTCTTCTAACAAGGAATTGGTGATTCTTTTTCGATTCAGTCTTTTTTGAAGGGTTCCGAAGTGATCGGGTAAGCCGTCTTTTATCGGAATGATCTCTCCGTCGATAACTACATCCTCTGTTAGTTGATCTTTGATCCGATGTAATTCGGGGAATTGTTCAGTAATCAGCTCTTCTCCTCTTGACCAAATTGCGAACGTTTCATTTCTTTTGATCAGTTGTGCACGGATTCCATCCCATTTATGTTCAATACTCCACTGTGAAACATCTCCTAGATCTTTGAGCGTATTTTCTACCGGATAGGCTAGAAAGAAAGGATAAGGTCTCGACTGATTTGCTTCTGGGTCGTTGTCAAATAGTAGTTTCTGTAGGGTTACTTCTGTAGGATCCCACTTACCCATAAGTCGGTAGGCAATTTCATCTGAAGGAATATCAAAGGCACTCTCTAGAGCTTTGGTCATCAGCTTTTGACTGATTCCAATTCGAAAACCTCCAGTGAGTAATTTGGTAAAAGTGAAACTTCCGAAATAATTAAGTTCAGCCCATTTTCTGGTGATGTAGGCTTTCTTCTCATCGTCCGACTGTGTTTTCAGCCCGATTAAGTCCTCGATAATGGTGCTTAGAGATTCTTCTGAAGGATGGATTGTGATCTCCTTCTTACAGGTTAGTAAAGCAATAGTTTCTGCTAAATCACCAACGATGTGATAACTGTCTTCAAATAGCCACTGATCCACACCAGCTAATTCTGCAGCCCATGCTCTTAAAAGTGTCGTTGAGACCGGTCTTTTGGGTCTTCTATGGGACCAGATCGCAATTGCCCAAATCACGTCTTTTGGTGGTGCAGTTTTGAAGTAATCACAGAGCACCTTTACTTTTTCACTGGTTTTGGTGAGTTGATCTAAACGCTGAATGAGTAGTGAGAAGTCTTTCATTGTACCGGTAGATCTGTACTATTTTCAACTTCCTCTTCTTCAAATTCGGCATGCTCGGTTCCTGCGTTAAAACCAATTTCTCTGAGATATTTGGAATAGATATCGGTGAACCCATGGGTGCAGATTACCTTTTCGGCTTCACTGTATTTTATGCAGGTGTTCAGTGCGTCAAAGTCGCAGTGATCTGAGATTACAAAACCTCTGTCGACATTTCTTCTTCTTCGGTTACCGCGGGTAGCCATCCATCCGCTCGCACTTGCTGTCCTTAATTCACCCCATTTCTTTAGGTATTTTGCTTCTCTGCCTGATGGGGGTAGAATAAGCAGTGCTCCAGGGTAGTCTATAGGATTTTTGTCGGCCGTTAGCGTTATTACATTTTTAAACGAAACCGTATTCGATAATGACTCATTGACAGCTGCAATAGCAGGATGGACCAGGATAGGGCCATGAGTAGATTGAAGCTGGTGTAATAGTCTTTGAGCCTTTCCTAAACTATAGGCGTAAATGACACTCGTAAATGAATTCTGCTGATTGAAGCTCCACCAGTTCTCTATTTCTGAAAACACTTCTTGTTGAGGCTTCCACCTAAAAATGGGTAGTCCGAAAGTACATTCGGTGATCAGTGTATGACAGCGTTGCATTTCGAGTGGGGTACTAAGACCGTCGTTTTCGAGTTTGTAATCTCCGGTAAAAAGTGCAATTTCTCCTTTATGCTGTACTTTAATAAGGGAAGACCCTATGATGTGTCCGGCGGGGTATAGCGTGAATTCAACTCCGTTTACGCTGAAGGGATCATTCCAAGAAACTCCTTGAATATTGATCGTTCCTAAACGGTGCTTCATTACTGGAACGCTGTGGTGGTGTGCGATATATTTTTTGTTTCCAAAGCGGCTGTGGTCTGCATGGGCATGGGAAATAATCGCCTTGTCCACTGGTCGCCATGGATCGAGATAGACATCGGCCGCGGCACAGTAGATTCCTTTAGATGTAAAACTGAGAAGGTCTGGTTTCATAGCAATTTGACCTCTTAGAAGTACCTAAACTACAACAATTTTGATGGCTTTTGTGAGAGCTTCAGGGGTATTTGTAGTAGCTAGACATTTCAAATACCTTTGACACACCAAAATGAGAGATATATGGGCTTTATCATTAGAGATGCAGTACGTTCAGATGTTTCGGATATTCATCGATTAATCAAAGAATTAGCTGTATTCGAAGAGGCTGAAAATGAAATGGTACTTTCTTTAGAAGAAGTAGCCAACGATGGATTTGGAGATCAGCCCTTATATCATTGTTTTGTGGCCGAAGATTCAGAAACTCACAAGGTAGTGGGAATAGCACTTACTTATCTCCGATATTCAACTTGGAAAGGCAAGGCACTCCACCTAGAAGACCTTATCGTTGAAGTGGAACATCGAGGGAAGGGAATCGGCTCGGCTTTACTAGATCACGTAATCTCGTACGGAAAGTCTATCAAGGTGCGAAGAATCGGATGGGAAGTATTAGACTGGAATACTAATGCCATTGCCCTCTATGAGAGTAAAGGTGCGAAGGTGTTAAAAAATTGGTATGTCGTTCAACTCGAAAATAATGAGTAAAAGAGTTTTCAAATTTGGAGGAGCTTCAGTTAAAGATGCTCAAAGTATCGCCAACGTGGCTCATGTTCTAAAAACAGAAGGCCATAAAGACGTTTGTATGGTGGTTTCTGCCATGGGTAAAACTACCAATGCCATGGAAGTCGTAGTTGCAGATTATTTCAAGGCTAAAAGCGATAACAAAGATGTTGTTGAGGCAGTAAATCAATCGATTGCACCGGTAGTTGATTTTCATCGTGCAATTATTGATGAATTGTTTGGAGACCGAGCCGATCAGGTTCGATCAGATATTGAACGAATGTTTGATGAGATTGTAGGGTTTATTACCTGGAATAAGTCTCTCAATAAGTCGTTTATTTATGATCAAATTGTTGGTTACGGTGAATTATTATCTACACGAATATTAAGTGCCTATCTCGCTGAGGTAGGTATTGATAATACCTGGTACGATGTACGTACTCTTATTAAAACGGACGATTCTTATAGAGACGCTACCGTAAATTGGGAAGCAACCGCCGAAAAAGTTTCTACACTGAAAGAGGCTAAACAGTTGATTGTTACTCAAGGATTTTTAGGTAGTGACACCAACAACTTCACTACTACTTTAGGTAGAGAAGGATCAGATTATACCGCTGCTATTCTTGCTTACGCACTCGAAGCGTCATCAGTGAGTATTTGGAAGGATGTCCCTGGTGTTTTAAATGCTGACCCGAGATACTTCACTGATACCCAATTACTACATCAAATCTCTTATCGCGAGGCAATTGAACTCGCTTTTTATGGTGCCTCAGTTATTCACCCAAAGACCCTGCAGCCGCTTCAAAGAAGAGCCATTCCTTTACATGTGAGATCATTCGTTGATCTAAGCGCTAAAGGAACTACGGTTACTGGTGGTGCAGCACTTGTGCCTCAGGTTCCGTGTTTTATTGTGAAAAAGAATCAGGTCTTATTAGAGTTGGCGACACAGGATTTCTCATTTATGGTTGAACAACACTTTGGTAAACTATTCAATTTGTTTGCCAAGTATCGTTTGAAAGTGGACTTAATTCAGAATTCAGCGATTAGTTTTAAGGTTTGTCTAGATAATCGTTTCGAAGGAATTGAAGGTCTATTACCTGAACTAGAGGCCGAATTCAAGGTGAATTGCCACAAAGGGGTGTCTTTATATACAATTCGTCATTTTGACGAAAGGTCGCTGAGTGTTATACCGAAGGGTGAACGAATTTTAGTAGAACAGCGTACTGATCAGACACTGCAGGTGGTTACTCGTTCTGAATAAAAGAGCTGAAGGCCAACTGTATATCATCGTTAAATGATACCAAACAAACCCAATTAAATGTTGACCTTCGAAGTGCTCTTCTATAAAGCCTAGTTAAACTAAACCCAATAAACTTAACTAGGTTAAATTTTCGTTAACAAAGGTAATTATATATTCTCTTATTTGCTCTCTTGTTTTTAAAAAAGCATCATGATTTTCTTCGCTACTTCCCTCAACCTTAGAGGGATCGAAAAAGTTGTGATGAAATCTTTTCGCCTTTGGTGCTGGTAGGTAAGGACAGTTCTCTTTCGCATGATCACATACCGTAAGTATGAAATCCCATTGAATTCCCTGGTATTCATCTACATGATTAGAAGTATGTGAAGAAATATCAATACCAGCTTCTTTCATAATCGAGACGGCTCCTGCGTTTAATCCATGTGTTTCAATACCTGCGCTATAAATTGTTGCATAGTCTGAGGCTAGAGCATTTAGAAATCCATGTGCCATTTGGCTTCTGCATGAGTTTCCTGTGCATAAAACGAGGATATTCTTTTTCATAATACTTATTGATCTTTCTTAGCGTAAAGTGAGGTGATCTTATCTAATACTACTTTAGAAAGCAGGTAATAGCTCTCGATGCTCCAGCCAGCAACATGAGGGGTTAGAACCACATTATCTGCATGAATTAGATAAGAGAATGCTTCTGGTTGATTAGAGTGTTCGAATAGATTGGTAAATGACTTGCTTTCGTACTCTAAAACATCCAAACCTGCACCTTTGATTTTCCCGGTTTTAAGGGCGCTAACCAAATCTTCGGTTTTCACTGCACTTCCTCTCCCTGTATTGAGAAGCCAAAATGATTTTTTCATTTGTTCAATAAATGCAGCATCGATAAGATGAATAGTATCAGGCGTTTGGGGGAGGTGCAGACTTAAAATATCTGCCTGCTCTCTAAGCTCTTCAATGCTCACCTGACGCGCATTCTCATCTCCAACATTCGATTTTAAATCAAAGCACAGCGTTTCTACATCGAAGCCTCTTAGCTTTTTAGCAAATTGCTTACCCATGTTTCCATATCCAATAATACCAATGGTCTTTCCATCGAGTTCAATACCTCGATTTTCTTCTCTTCTCCAAAGTCCCGAGCGTACTTCTTTGTCAGCTGTATTTAGTTTATTGAATAGGGATAGTAGTAAGCCTAGGGTATGCTCAGCTACTGCGTTGCGATTACCTTCGGGTGCAGCTGCTAAAAAAATCCCCTGTTTTTCGGCCGCTAAGAGATCAATATTCTCTAATCCAGCACCGATTCTCCCGACGAACTTTAAACTTTTGGCTTGAGCTAAAAGTTGCTGATCGATTGGGATTCTTGAGCGGATGATGAGCCCTTCGTATTCCTCAATCTTTCCTAAAATTTCCTCGTAGGTACCTGTGTAATCGTACTCATTTTGAAAGCCTAATTGTTCTAGCCCTTCAGCGATTACAGGGTGATTGCTGTCGAGATGTAAAACTTTTCGACTCATATTCCTAAGATGATCTTAGCCATCCAGAAATAGATTAAAATTCCAAAGATATCATTGCTTGTAGTGATAAACGGACCTGTAGCAACGGCTGGATCAATTCCTCTTTTATTCAAGAATAAGGGAATGAATGTTCCGATTAGCCCTGCCATAACAATGACCACAATTAGAGAAAGTGAAATGGCTAATGCAGACAATAGATGGCCTTTCCAAAGCCAAGTACTCGTAAAAAGTAAAACGGCCAAGATGACGCCATTAAACAGGGCAAGTAGCATTTCTTTCGATAATCGAGAAGCGATACTTCCCTTGATATCATCATTAGCGATTCCTTGCACAATAATCGCACTAGATTGTACCCCAACATTACCCGCCATTGCTGCAATTAAAGGGGTGAAAAAGAATAAAATCGCATGTTCGCTGATAATATCTTCAAAGCCTCCCATGATCATAGCGGCTCCTAAACCTCCAATTAAACCTACTACTAGCCATGGCAGTCGAGCACGAGTTAGATCTAGAATACTATCATCTGCCTCAACGTCTTGGGTGATCCCCGCCATTTGCTGATAGTCTTTATCGGCTTCTTCTCGAATAACGTCGACAATGTCGTCGATCGTGATTCTGCCGACGAGGCGATTCATTTCATCCACTACTGGGATCGCCTCTAAGTCATATTTTGCCATGACTTTGGCAACCTCTTCTGATTTTTCGTGAACACCCACATAGTCTACCTTGGGGATGTACACATCCTTGATGTGAGCATCGTTGGGGCTAGTAAGTAAATCTTTCAATGAAAGTCGTCCTTTCAACACGTTGCTATCATCGACAACATAAATAGAATGCACGCGAGTAACGTATTCTGCTTGCGCTCTCATTTCTCTAACGCAAGTAGTGATATTCCAGTTTTCATTAACCTTTATGAGCTCCTTTGCCATAAGACCCCCAGCGGTATCTTCGCTATAACGCATGAGTTCTAAGATCTCTGCGGCGTGTTCTCGGTCTTCGATTTCGGAGATGACCTCCTTTGCTAAATCTTCAGAGAGTTCAGTGATAATGTCTACCGCATCATCGGTATCGATTTCTGAAAGTTCTGTTGCAATCTCAGTGGCACTTAACTCGGCTAAAATTTCTTCTCTGAGATCTTCATCAAGTTCGGTAAGCACATCTCCAGTTCGTTCTGAATTTAATAATCGAATGAGATAAATAGCTTCAGAAGTTTCGAGTTCATTGATGATTTCAGCGATATCCGCATAGTGTAACTCCTCGAAAAGTGGAAGCAATTCGCCTTCATCGGTCGCTTCAATGAGCAGTCGAACCTTGGCTAAAAACTCTTCAGTAAGCTTAAAGGGTTGCATTTTCAATGAGTTGAGTTAGACGGATAAATTCTGTTACACCTAGACGCTCGGGCCTTAGATCAAATATAGTGTCTTCTGTGACATTTGCAGGAAGCTCGAAGGTCTTTAATGAATTTCGAAGGGTTTTACGTCTTTGATTGAAGGCGGTCTTAACTACTCTGAATAATAAGGGAACCGAACAATTGATGTCTTGATTCTCCTTACGTTTGAGTACGATGACTCCAGATTGAACCTTCGGAGGGGGCTCAAAAACTTGCGGATGCACTGTAAAGGCATAGGAGGTGTCATAAAAGGCTTGAACTAGAACACTGAGTATGCCATAGGCCTTGGTACCTGGTTTTTCGCAAATGCGTTGTGCAACCTCTTTTTGAAACATCCCGGTAAATTCTGGAATTCGATCTCGATATTCGAGCATCTTGAAGACAATCTGGGTAGAGATGTTGTAAGGAAAATTCCCAGTAATAGCGAATGGGTCGCCATCGAAAAATTTGGCTAAATCTTTTTTGAGAAAATCTCCTTCAGTAATGGTCAGGGCTTTTGGCTGGTGCTCCTCAACAAAAGTTGTTCGCAGATACTCAATCGATTCTTTATCGAGATCGATGACTTCAAGGGTGATCGGTTTCTTGATTAAAAATTGAGTGAGAACTCCGGTTCCCGGCCCTATTTCTAAAACATGCTTGTAACCTTCTAAACTTAACGTATCGGCAATTTTAGAGGCGATCTGTTGATCTTTTAAAAAATGCTGTCCTAGATGCTTTTTAGCTCGAACGGGTTCAGAGGATTCATGACGCCCCTTCATTATGCTTCTTTAATTTGAGCCTGTCCGATAAGTTCTAATTCTGTAGCAAAGGATAAGGCCTGATTTCCAAATTTGTTTTGCGCCTCTAGTTCTAATCTTGGAGCATCTTCGGCTAGAAACGATTCTAAGGTTGCTTTATTAGGCGTAGTGTATTGAACACTGTAGCTTTTACCTTCATTGTTTGCTTCTTGTACCACTTTGGTGAAGGTTGCTGCACGAAACTTACCCGTGGCAAACATGAGTGGTATATAGGTCTGTCTCATCCACTCGACCCATTCTGATTCGATTTGAGATTCTATATGAGTAGTGATATTGTAGATGAGCATAGGATCTAGTCTATTTTACTGAAATGGGTATAGGCTTGAAGGGCTGTTGGGATATGAATTCCATCTTCATGTTGATGGTTCTCTAAAAGTGCGGCTAAAACTCTCGGAAGCGCGAGTGCACTTCCATTTAAGGTGTGAGCCAAAGCTTTCTTGCCATCCTTTGATTTATATCTGAGCTTTAAACGATTCGATTGAAAGGTTTCAAAGTTTGAAACAGAACTAATCTCTAACCATCTGTTTTGAGCGGCTGAATAAACCTCAAAATCATAAGTGAGGGCAGAGGTGAATCCCATATCACCCGCACATAATCTCAAAATACGGTAGGGTAGGTCAAGTGCCTCTAAAATGGTTTTTACATGTTCGACCATATGGTCCAGCGCTTGATACGAATTCTCAGGCTTTTCAACACGTACAATCTCAACTTTATCGAATTGATGCAAACGGTTTAAGCCACGAACATCGGCCCCATAACTACCTGCCTCTCTTCTAAAACAAGGGGTATAGGCTGTCATCGCGATAGGTAACTCTTCTTCTTTGAGTAACGAATCTCTTAAGATGTTGGTTACTGGTACTTCAGCAGTTGGAATCAGATAAAGATCATCTCCAGTTACGTGGTACATTTGCCCTTCTTTGTCGGGTAACTGACCTGTACCATATCCGGAGGCTTCGTTAATTAGGTGTGGGGGTTGTACCTCGGCATAACCTGCTGCGATGTTTTGATCAAGAAAGAAGTTAATGAGTGCTCGTTGTAATCGAGCTCCTTTTCCTTTGTATACTGGGAAACCGGCACCTGAAATCTTGACCCCTAGCTCGAAATCAATCAAATCATAGTCGCTAGCTAATTCCCAATGAGGTTTAGCACCCGCGTGAAGAGAGGGAATTTCACCTTTGCTAAATACGACCTCATTCTCTTCAGGAGTTTTTCCTTCTGGGACAATTTCGTTTGGCGTATTTGGTACCTGATAGAGTAGGCTTTCAAGCTCATCTGCTACCTCATGCAGTTTTTCATTAAGCTCCTTACTCTTTTCTTTCAGTTCACCACTCTTTGCTTTTAGCGGTTCTGCTTCACTCGCTTTCCCACTTTTAAAAAGCTTTCCAATGCTTTCAGATAATTGATTAGATTCAGCTAACACCTGATCTAATTCGGTTTGAGTTTCTCTTCTCGAAGCATCAAGGTCTAAAATCTTAGGTATAATTTCATCTGATTTAAACCCACGTTTGTTTAAAGCCTTAATGACTTTCTCTGTATTTTCTCGAATCGCCTGTATCTGTAGCATGGAAAATTAAGTTTGCTGCAAAAGTAGAAAAGTCTAGGTAAGCATGGCCTCTTTAAAGAAGCTAATCGCGCTGGACTTATCTAATTCTAATTGATTTTTTAATGCCTCTAGGTTGTTAAACTTCTGCTCACTTCTAATTCTTTTATGAAAGCGGACGGTGAGGCGTTCATTGTATAGTTCATTGTCAAAATCAAGGAAGTGTACTTCGAGGTGTAGACCCTTGCCACCAACAGTTGGGTTTTTCCCAATATTCATAATTCCTTTCAGAAGGGTTCCTTTATAGGGTGCACTTACGATATAAGCACCCTCAGCGGGAATTAGCTTCGTGGGATGAATCTCATGAAGATTTGCTGTCGGAAACCCAATTTCTCGTCCAATACCTTTTCCTTTTTTTACAACCCCTTCAACTCCATAGGTATAACCAAGATATTGATTAGCCTTATCTACTGCGCCTTCTGTAAGGGCGGTTCTGATTTTTGTTGAACTTACCGCTACGTCGTCAATATCTTGAGGACCAATTTCTTCCACTTCAAAATCAAAGAGTTGAGAAAAATAGCGAAGTTCATTGATGTCGGCTTCTCGGTTTCTTCCAAATCGATGGTCATAGCCTACAACAATTTTTTTTACATGAAGCTTCTCAACGAGAATTTGTTCGACATATTCTCTTGGGGTAAGTCTGGAAAATTCTCTACTGAACGGATGAATAACCAGAGTATCAAGACCCAAAGACTCTAATCTCTTCGCTTTTTCGTCCATAGTCGTCAGTAGCTTAATCGACAAATCTCTTTGAAGTACCGCGCGCGGATGTGGAAAGAACGTAAGAAGACACGACTTGTAATCTTTAGAGTGAGCATCAGCGACTAATCTTTGTATAATCTTAGTATGTCCAATGTGCACACCATCAAAAGTTCCTATCGTTAAAACGGTAGGAGCATTGTCATGGTAATTATCTACCTTATC
>JAAZVY010000047.1 GCA_018623195.1 Flavobacteriaceae bacterium
GGAGTAACTTTATTTTCGGCATGGCTACCTCTTAAAGAGGCCATCAACAAAGAACTTTCATTTGCGGCACATTTGGCTTTGTATCCGCCCTGTTTTGTGACACCAACCAATCTTTCGTTTAGCAATGCCCCTATGCATATACTGATCGGAGCAGCTGATAATTGGACACCAGCCGCCCCCTGTGAAGAGTTGGTCAAATTATTAGAAAACACTAATGATATAGGGGTCACGGTTTATGAAAACGCGCACCACGGATATGACAGCGAAATTCCCGTTCAAGAAAATGAAAACGGGTACAGTTTTACCGATTGTCGATTCGAATTGAATGACGAAGGAGATGTACTTATGAATACGCTAGGTATTGCGATGAGCAACTCTTTTCTCCAAAAATTAGGTTTCGCCTTTTGCGCTAAGAAAGGGGTTTCAATTGGCGGAAACAAAGAGGCTAGAGCAGCCTCAATGTCCTTTGCCAATACTTTTATGAATCGACACCTTATAGGTGATTCCAGTGAATAATTACATTCCAAAAAAGACCACTATCGTGATGATTCAAGAAGCGATCTAACGGGTTAAAAGCAAATGAAACAATATGGCCTTTCCCATGAGGTACATTATAAATAGCTCCCGTACCGATGATATCCTTTTCATTTCGAACCATTCCTGATATGACGTACTTTCTAGGCTTAACCGTCTCTTTAACTTCTTCTGAAGTCTCTGTCGTCGATGATAATCCCATGATTTCTCCGGTGTAGGGTTTTTCATCAGCTAAAGGTTCATCGCCAAATTGCGCCACCATATACTTACGATCAAGAAGATCAGATCGTAACATAGGGGTGTTTCCTTTGTACAAGTGAAACTCTTCAGGGTAACCATAGAGAATAGGGCTTTCTATATTTCTGGCCTTGGCAGTTACGATTGATCCTGGATGAAATAAGCGTGATGAGCGATAGCTACTTAAAACTCCTCCAATACCTAAATCAGCAATGATTGCTGCAGCATTATTCAAGGGAACTAGCACTCCCCCATCTTTTACAAATTCATTGAGGTTGTTGATACCATCGAAGCCTGGTCCGCCAGTCATATCATCCGTTTGATCGGGATATCCATGTGAAGGATATTCTTTGGTCTTTGTAAAAGGCATAGGCCCAAACTTCTCATCTACCCCATGTACAAACTGAGTCATTCCCCTTCTAAAGTGCGGAATCACAATGACATCAAAGTCTCTTGACAATCGACCCGCTTTTAAATCATCCTTATCAATGCTCGTGTAAGGCACCCCTAACTGCTCAAAAGTATAACGTACCCAGCCCTCTGCTTGAGTATCGGTCCAGCTGTGATAAACAGCAATTTTAGGAAGATTCACCAGTCGTTTATCACTAATAGTTTCGTTAATCGAAATCAAATCAAGACCGAATTTCGAAGCCAGCTCATTCGCTTTTTTAGCGCCAAGGTTTTCAATAATAATCGAACCTGGTACTAGCGTTTGTTCTCCGAGCTCCATAGAACTATCCACTACATAGGCCTTAGCCGTTCCTTTTAAATCAAACAAGGCGGGTACCACATTTGATTGAGCCTTGTAGTTAATAGCGTAAGTGGTTGAAGCTCCCTCAACCTTTCCACGATAAACCACGTTTTCTGTAAGAAGTTGAAGTGCTGAAGGATTCTCATGCCACTGTTCTTCTCGTTCAACGTCGACACCGTAAAGTAAGTCAAGGGTCCAGGCGATAGCGTCGTAAGGCGGAAACTTAGCATCTTTCGGATAGTTCTGCTCAGTGAGTAAATCATAGGCAAGCTTGCTATAAGGTTGATTCAGTTGAATCAGGTAATCTCCCTGGTCCTCCCCTTCAATTACCTCATGTACCTCGATCCCTTGAGCCATCAATTGATTTATTAAATAGGCTGCTTTTACCGGGTCTTTTTGGTTTTTCAGTACTCTAAATTGTTTGATCTTATTCTTTGATCCAAAGGCGACATTATTTTGTCCCTTTTTGTAGAAGTTCTTCAAAAGACCTGAACGATTATCTGCGGCATAAGTAAGTGAGGCAAGTACCCCGGCCTGCATATAATTCGTATTGTTACGCGCCGACCAATTAACCATTCCAGAAGCAGGGTCAGGACGATACCACTCTTTCGAAGTGACCGGATCTCCAGCATATTTACTCTTGGTTAGATCCCTCAAATAAGTGTTCGCTCCCGCATTCCCGAAAGTTTCATAAAAGCGGCCAATAGAGTTATGTGTATTGGCTACCCAAACTCCGTATCCTGGCCACCATCCGTCATAAAAGGCCCAGTGAAATACCCCCGGGAGACCTTGAGCCGAGAGACTCGTCATTTCATAATTCGCAATAGTCTGCCATTCTCCAACCGTAATTGGATCAACATTATCGTTGTAGGGGCCGGTACCTGTAGATATATAAAGCAATGGCACCGATTCATGCAAATCAAGCATCACGTTCGGATGCCAATCATAGAAAATCTTGAATATATTCTTAGTAATCTCCTGACTAATCTGAAGTCCGTCACGGTTATTATCGTGAAATACGTATTTACCCCAGTAAGGTGTAGATCGAGGAAAGCCATCACCCCACTCTTCACGATGTTTCGAATATCTGTGATACCAGTCTACTTGCTTATCTCTACCATCAGGCTCTGAAACGGGGTTAATCAGTACAATAACATTTTTGCGGATGTGTTTAATCTCCTCTGACTCATCAGTGATCAATCGATAGGCGAGCTCCATCAGCATTTCAGGGGAACCCATCTCAGTAGAGTGCATTCCGCCGTTTAAATAATAAACACTCTTTCCTTGAATAGCTATTTCTTTAGCTCGCTTCTCATCTGTTAATCTTGGATCAGCTAACTCTCTCAGCATCGATTTATAGGCTTCAGCATTGGTCAAGTTATCTGCATCTGAGATGGCCACTAGTTGAATGGATCGGCCCTCCTCGCTTGTTCCTACCTGCTCGATCGTCAAGCGATTAGATTGTTCACTGAGAAGCTTATAATACCCATAGATCTCTGTGGTATTATGCATTACCATAGGTGCTCCGATAATCGTTCCGAAATGATCTAACGGAGATGAAATGGTAGCATGGTCAACAATTTTTGCCACCGATGAGGGATAAAATCGATCATCAGTAGTGTACTGCTTGATTAATCGCTCATATTCAGAATCATTCTGTTGAGCCATTAATTGTGTCCCCTGAAAAGCAAGAACACAAGAGAGTAGAATCGAACGTAGCGTCAGGTGGTTCATAAACGTGAATTTGCTTCAATGTAATGAAATATTCTTAGGATTTATCATACCTTAAAAGCACTTAACCCAAACAGCATGAGAAGCTTATTAACTCTTTTTGCCCTTTCTATATCGTTCCCAAGTATCGCACAGCAAATTGTATTTCTCGGTAACCTTCAAGACGCGGGTGCTCCACAATTCAATTGTGACAAGAGTTGTTGTCTTGTCGAAAGACCTAATGAGTTTGTAGCAAGCATTGGGGTCTATTCAGGAGAAGAGGCTTTTCTTTTTGACGCAACTCCAGACTTTACGCATCAGGCTAGTTTTCTACAGAAACAATCTAAAACTAAACTCTCAGGAATATTCCTAACCCATGCCCATATGGGACACTATACCGGGTTAATGCATATCGGTAGAGAGGCTTCTAACGAACAATCTATCCCTGTTTATGCCATGCCTCGAATGGCTGATTTCCTCGAAACGAATGGCCCTTGGGATCAACTCGTTGAACTGAAAAATATTGAAGTCAAAAGATTAAGCGGGACTGAGAATCTAAAAACAATTTCAGTGACTCCAATACAGGTTCCTCATCGCGATGAGTATTCTGAAACGGTCGGATACCTTATCAAAGGCACGAAAAAAACCGCCTTTTACTTGCCAGATATCGATAAATGGAACGTTTGGAAACAATCAATAATCGAACTCATACAATCGATCGATTATGCGATCATAGATGGCACCTTCTTAGCTGAAGGAGAGTTAGAACGACCCATGTCTGAAATCCCACATCCCTTTATCAGTGAAACGATAGCCCTCCTAGATTCATTACCAAAAGCTGAAAAAAACAAAGTCTGGTTCACCCATTTCAATCATACCAATCCTGTACGTGATAAGAATCACCCCACCAGGCTAAAACTCGAGAAAGAAGGATACCACTTCGCTGAATTTGCTCAAGAAATAAGCCTAAATTAGAAGCCTATTACAACCAACAACACATGAAACGATTAAGCACGATTTTCCTAGCTGGTCTTTTTCTAACGGCCTGCAGCAGTGATTCTACAGAAACTCCAGACACCAACAATGGTGGAGGCAATGAACCTCCGATTGATCAGGGAACCAGTTCTTACGCAGATAATAATCCACTCAACGATGTGCTTTTACAAGGGTTTTGGTGGGATAGCTTTAACGACTCAAAAATTGGATCGCAATCGTTCTATCAATTTCTAGAAAGCAAAGTAGTTACACTTTCAAATGCCCATATTGATGGCATTTGGTTACCACCGGTGAGCGAAGGTGAAGGCATGGGCTATCACCCTAGAAGACTCTTCGATTTTAATTCGCTTCATGGCAGTAGAACTCAGTTAGAATCGCTTTTAAGCACCATGAAGTCAAGAGAAATGCATGGAATTGCTGATCTAGTTTTTAATCATAGAGTAGGAACCTCCACTTGGACCGACTTCACTGAGCCTGCCTGGTCTTGTGAATCGATCTGCGTCGATGATGAAGGGTTTACTAACCCCGATGCTTTTGGAACAAAACCTTGCGGCCCTGAAGATGAGGGTCTTGGATGGGGAGGAGCTAGAGACCTTAACCATCAAAGTGAAGAAGTTCAAAACGGACTCAAAGACTACTTGCAGCGCCTCAAAGGTCTTGGATTCGACTCATGGCGTTATGACTTTGTCAAAGGATTCCCAGCGAAGTATGTAGGTGAATACAACGCCTCAACCTCCTACTACATTACTATTGGAGAGTTTTGGGATGGTAATCTTCAAGAAATAAAAAAATGGATTGATGCAACCGCTGCGACCGCGACCTCAGCGACAACAAGTGCATCTAAAGCCTTCGATTTCGCCCTCAAATACAAATTAAAAGAAGCGCTCATCGACCAAAATTTTGATCGTCTAAAGGAGGGCCATTCCCTAGCTTCGATCGGATACGGATCTAAATCAATCACCTTTCTCGACAACCACGATACGGGCTGTGTCAACCGAGGTGATTGTGACAACCTATACAGTAGTTCCTTGAATCACATCAAAAATGGATATGCCTACCTACTCACACACCCAGGCATTCCCATGGTTTGGGGATATCACTACTTTTTTACCGACACTTCAGGAGGGCTTCAATCTGAAATTAATGACCTCATCGCTATTCGAAAAGCAGCGGGGATCACCGCTGAAAGTACCGTCGAAGTAATCACCACCGTAAACGGATCAGGCGGCTATTATGTTGCCTCTATCGACAATAAACTGCTCGTCAAAATAGGTCCTGGAAGTTATTCAGCACCCAACGGATGGAATGCAATTAAATCACAACCCGGTTACACGATCTGGGAAAAGTAAAAAGATGCAAAATATCTTAGGTCAGATCACTCTTTTAGTAGACGATTACGATAAGGCGCTATCGTACTATACAGAGCTCCTTGATTTTGAGCTATTAGAAGATACTACAATGTCACCCGAGAAGCGTTGGGTAGTAATTGCACCCAAAGCATCTAAAGAACAAGGTTGTAAATTACTCCTAGCCAAAGCCAATACCCCTGATCAAAAGAAGACGATCGGGAATCAAACAGGAGGGCGTGTTTTTCTTTTTCTTTACACGAATCAAATTGAGACACTTCATCAAAAATTAGTCGACCATAAAGTAGAAATAGCCAAGCCATTAAGATCAGAATCTTATGGTAAGGTTTTTGTATTTAAAGACTTATACGGTAACCTCTGGGATGTAATCCAGCGTAATTAATATTATGACTCACGAACTCTATCGTCTTCTAAAAGCCTACCAGCAGTTTCGATCCTTAGATGAAAGATCGGTCTTGGTCACACTTGTTGCTTTGGAGGGCTCTTCGTATCGCAAGCCGGGGGTTAGAATGCTTATATCAGAGTCTGGTCAAATGGTAGGCGCCGTAAGTGGCGGATGTGTAGAAAAAGAAATCAAACTACAAGCTCAGGAGGTATTTCATACGGGTAAAGCCAAACTAATGACATATGATGGTCGTTATCGCCTCGGATGCGAAGGAATTCTCTACCTACTTATTGAACCTATAGAATTGTCGATTAACGACACCAATACAATTATTACCCATCTTGAAGCGAGACTAACAGTGTCAGTAAATACCTTCTATCGTCTTGAGATAGGTATAAATCCGGGCTCAGGAAGTGTCTTAACTATCGATGAAAAAGACTACAACATTCATACCTCAATCGACCCAAAAGGCAGAGATTGTTTTAAGCAGAAATTAGATCCGCTTTTTGAACTCTTCATTTTTGGAGCCGAACACGACAGTGTAGTATTAGCTGAAATAGCATCGAAATTAGGATGGCGAATCACTCTAATTGCTCCAGCCGATGAGCAAAAGACTATTGAAAATTTTAAGGGTGCATCAACTCTGCTCACTCCGCTCTTTTCAGAAGTCGGTTACCTCCCGATTCACGAAAAATCAGCAGTAATGCTCATGACCCATAGTATTAGTAAAGATGTACAGTATCTACTAGCACTCACCGAGAAACGCCCGGCCTATATCGGCCTATTAGGACCTGCACATCGCCGAGAACGTCTGATCGAACAAGTACTAGAATTTAAACCAGAAACCGACGACACTTTTATTGATCTTCTCAGAGGACCCGCCGGAATAAACATCGGTGCTATATCTGCCGAAGAAATTGCGATCTCGATCATTAGCGAGATCTTGGCCGTAACTCGATCTGCCGAATTGATTTCATTAAAAGACAAATCGGGAGCTATTCATGATTAAGGCAGAAATACTTTTGCTTACGGCCGGGAAATCTTCAAGAATGGGCCAGCCAAAAGCCCTGCTTTCGATCAAAGGACAGCCGCTAATCAGCTATCAGATTAATCGCTTGAAAGGATTAAGTCTTCCCATTACTGTCGTTTTAGGAGCCTATGCCGATGCCATCTCCAAAGTAGTGACTTCAAAAGAAGTTCGCTTAGTTCTCAACAAAGACTTCGAGAAAGGGATGGGATCCTCTATCGCATTCGGGACCACTAGCATTCAAAATGCCAACCCAGAAATCGATGCGATTCTAGTTTGCGCAATTGATCAACCTCTCATACCCCTTGATCATTTTGAAAACTTACTTTCTACAGCAAGCAAGACAGATTTTAGTATTATTCAATCCTTATCAGAGGCCGGATGGAGAGGAATCCCCACCCTCTTTAAATCCAATCACTTTGAGGCATTGAGTAAACTCTCTGGAGACGAAGGGGCTAAATCAATTATTCAAAATAATCGATCGATAGTTAAAACGGTGAAGGCACCTGCAGATAGCCTAATCGATATCGATACCTACGAACAATACCAAAGTCTAAATCTAGATTAGCCGCCTATTTTGATCATCGATCGGTTGTTCTGATGGTTCTGATAATTCTCAAACTCCTCAGGAGAATCTAAACCAGCTCTAACCGCTTTTTTCATACCAACAGCCTTGGCTATAATCGGCTCTATAGATGCACCGGAGCGGAACAATTCAAGGAGTCTTTGCTCCTTATCAGAAAACAAACAATTTCTTAGCCTGCCGTTAGCCGTTAGACGCAAACGATTACAACTATCGCAGAATGGATTGGTAACGGTAGAAATCACCGCAAAAGATCCCTGATAACCACGAATCTTGTAATTCTTAGCCGTATCATTAGGTTCATCTTCAATTCGTTCTAGTGCTGAATTGTTGTAATGCTCAGAAACCCGATTTAAAATAGTCTCTAAAGAAATCGTCTTTGATTGGTCCCACTGATTTCCTTTGAAGGGCATGAATTCAATAAATCGAACTTGTACAGAAGCATCTTTAGTACGTTCGATGAACTGAATAATCTCATCATCGTTCTGACCTTTAATCAGTACAACATTCAATTTTACATTGAATCCTTCTTCAATCGCCCAATCAATATTTTTCATCACTCGATGAAATTGATCTCTAAGTGTTAGCCCTTTGAATCGATCTGGATTTAAGGTGTCTATAGAGATATTAAGCTTATTAACGCCTGCCTTTTTTAAAACACCAATATACCGATCAAGTAAAACGCCATTAGTGGTTATCGCTAGGGACACAGGCAGTGAAGACAACTGCTTCACTAATTCTTCAAAGTCCTTTCTAAGTAAAGGCTCACCCCCGGTCAACCGAATTTTATCTACACCGTGGCTCACAAAGACCTTCGCTATTTCGTAAACCTCAGATGCTGACATTAATTCTTCACGTGGTGAAAGCTGAACCCCTTCGCTAGGCATGCAGTAAGTGCATCGAAGGTTACACTTTTCAACCAAGGAAATTCTGAGGTAGTTGTGTTTTCTACCATAACCATCGGTTAATATGGAAGGAAGTTGTTTCATTGACCGTGACGCGTTCCGCTTAATACGTCGAATAAATGGGTTAATGAAGGGAAAACAGCCTTCAAAGAGTCTAGGGCACCCCCTTTAGAGCCGGGAATACCTAATAGAATTGAATTTTGGCTGATACCCGCAATAGACCTTGAGAACATGGCTACCGGGGTGCGATTTTGTCCATAGGCACGCATCGCTTCTTCTACACCTGGCAGTCTCTTTTCAATGAGTGGGGAGATCGCTTCAGGGGTTTGATCTCGATGACTGACCCCTGTACCTCCGGTAACAATAATGAGATCGATCTTGGTATGGAGATACTTTTCAATCTGAAGTCGAATATCATTGGGCTCGTCAGGGATGATGCATAGTTCGGACAC
>JAAZVY010000048.1 GCA_018623195.1 Flavobacteriaceae bacterium
CCTTTGCAATCATGTGCTTGAACAGATTGAAAACGACAGCCTAGCCATGAAAGAGTTATTTCGAGTAATGAAACCGGGCGGATACGGAATCGTTCAAGTACCCATGCAACCTAATCGCCTCAAGACCTACGAAGATTTTAGCATTACCACCGCAAAAGAACGAGTAAAACACTTCGGGCAGTACGATCACGTGAGATGGTATGGTAGAGAGGATTACTTTACCCGATTAGAAAGTGTAGGCTTTACCACTCAAAAAGTATACGTAAATGAATTCTTCTCTAAGGATGAGATCAGTCGCTACGGCTTAGATGTCAATGAAATCATCCCCGTTATTCAGAAGCCTCTGTAAACTTACCAGTTTGAAAAGTCTCTAAACGGTCCTCAACAGCGTAGATTAAGAAAACCGATATCTCTTCTTGCGCGATCAAGCGTTTCGAATCTTCTAATGGCATAGTCATAAATGCGGTAGCAAAGGCATCCGCAGTGGCACAATCTGAAGCAATTACGCTAGCTGACAAGACTGAAGAAGGAACAGCAAGACCGGTGAATGGATTAATGGTATGAACGTAACGCTCTCCAGTTAACGAATCGATTCGAAATTTTCGATAATTCCCTGAAGTGGCCATCGCTTCATCGGTGAGTGTAATCGTTCTTGTAATCGAGCGTTCTCCATTTGTAGCATTCGGATCATCAATACCTACACGCCAAGGCTTAGCGCGATCCAAATTAATTCCACGGGTAACAATCTCACCACCTAACTCAATGAGAAAATTTGAACTATTCTTAGCAGCGAGTAAATCAGCAATCAAGTCTAAGGCATACCCTTTCGCTATTGCATTGAAATCAATCCGAATACCAGGATAGGCTTTAACTAATTCATTCGTATCCGATAGACTTAGTTTAGAAAAACCTACAAACTCAAGCAAACTATCTACTTGTACTGCGTTGAAAGAATTCAAAGATTCGGCTCCGAAGCCCCAGGCATCGACTAAAATACCAACGGTAGGATCAAAATAGCCTGAAGTCAAGTGGTTAATTTGAGCAGACTTCTCAAACATAAAACGAAACAACGAATCTACTTGAACCCGCTCTCCTCGATTAATCTTACTTATATCTGACTGTGGATGATAGGTAGACATCGATTGGTTCAGTCGATCAAATAGCTCAGAAAGCGACTGGTTTAACTCTAAATCTTCATCCGCATAGGCTATGATAGAGTAAGTAGTACCTAATGCCTCCCCAGTGTATTGCTGGCGCGTAGGAGCATTTGTACAAGACGCTATAACAAATACTAAAACTAATAATAGTCGATTCATAAGACTTCTTCCGCTAGATATAATCCTTTAAAATCTAGTTCATACCCTGTTGATTTCGAAACAGGCAATTTTCGATCTTCAGGATGGTATACACCAACTCCAGCCCAATAGGCCTTGGCGTCAAATTTTTCTGCATGATCTGCGACTTTCTTTAGTAATGCTCGATCAGGAGACAAAGGATCAGCAGGGTAAAGACATCCTCGTACGACAATAAAATGGAGTTGCTTATTAAAAGTACAAACAAATTGAGGATCAACACCTGGCTTAGAATTAACACCAAGAAATTCATAGCCTGCGGCCTCTAACTGCGAACCGACCAAATTCATGGCAATCTGATGTATTTCGTTGGTACTTAGCGTGCTCATTTTATCCGTTTAAAAAAACCGACACGTTTAGGTGTCGGTTTGCCTTGATTATCCTCCGAAGTCGTCGAAGCGAATATTCTCATCAGGAATACCGAAGTCTTCGCCCATCTTCTGAACCGCTTTATTCATAAGTGGTGGTCCACAGAAATAAAGCTCAATATCTTCAGGAGTTTCGTGCTGATTCAGGTATTGATCGATTACACAATTGTGAATAAAACCGACAAAACCGTCACCAGACTCATCATTAATATCCTTTTTAACTTTCCAGTTATCTTCTTCTAGTGGCTCAGAAAGGGCCATATAGAACTTGAAGTTAGGAAACTCCTTTTCTAACTGCTTAAAGTGATCGATGTAGAAAAGCTCGCGCTTTGAACGACCTCCGTACCAATAAGTAACTTTACGATTCGTACGAAGTGTTTTAAACAAGTGATAAAGGTGCGAACGCATCGGTGCCATCCCAGCTCCACCACCAACATATAACATCTCTGCTTCAGACTCGTTGATGAAGAATTCACCAAAAGGTCCTGATATGGTTACAGGGTCACCCGCTTTTAATCCAAAAATATACGATGAAGCTACTCCAGGGTTAACATCTGCCCATCCGTTCTTGTTGCGATCCCATGGTGGGGTAGCAATACGAACGTTAAGCATAATCTCTCTTCCTTCTGCAGGGTAAGAGGCCATCGAATAAGCACGCTCAACCTTCTCAGGGTTTTTCATTACAAGTGGCCAAAGATTAAACTTATCCCACTCAGCTCTAAACTTCTCAGGATCATCGTGCTCTTCTGGGTGAGCAGTGATATCGATATCACTATACTTCACTTCACAGGCAGGAATTTCAATTTGAATATATCCACCTGCCTTGTAGTTCATATCTTCTGGAATTTCAACTACAAATTCTTTGATGAAAGAAGCTACGTTGTAATTACGAACCACTTTCCCTTCCCATTTCTTAATACCAAATACCTCTTCAGGAATTTCGATCTCCATATCCTGCTTTACCTTTACCTGGCAAGCAAGACGAGCCCCATGCTGTAATTCTTTTTTAGAGAAGTGTGGAGTTTCAGTAGGCAGCGCCTCTCCACCACCCGATAGAACGTGGCACTCACACTGAATACAAGTTCCACCACCACCACAAGCGGATGGTAAGAAAACCTTTTGATTTCCTAAAGTTGAAAGTAATGAAGAACCGGATGGCACTTCAACTTTACGCTCTCCGTTAATAGTAATGGTAACAGGACCCGATGGTGAAAGTTTTTGCTTGGTAAAAAGCAATAACCCCACCAACAATAGCGTTAAAACTAGAAACGCAATTACGGTTACGATAACGGTTCCTCCTATAGCTGCTAAAAACATAGTTTCTTCCTTTATTTCGTTTAGTTAATCGACGCAATGGTTTCTTCAGCGTCCGAAGTTTCTTCAGCTTCTAAACCCGTTGTTTCATTTAATTCATCAGAGGTGGTTGGCGCCTCAACCTCAGTAGCTTCAACAATCGTTTCTTCAACTACTGGTGGTTCATTGTCACCCGTTAACATTCCACCAAAACTTTGGAAACCAATACCCATAAGTCCGGTAATAATAAAAGTAATACCTAAACCTCTTAAGGGAGCAGGTACAGCAGAATATCGAATTTTCTCTCTGATCGCGGCAATAGCTAGGATAGCTAAGAACCATCCGATACCTGAGCTAATACCATAGTTGAAAGCAAGTGCTAGGCTAGGTATTTCTCTCGCTTGCATAAATAGAGAACCTCCTAAAATAGCACAGTTTACAGCGATAAGAGGTAAGAAAATACCTAATGAATTGTAAAGTGCAGGTGCAAACTTCTCAACGACAATTTCTACGAGCTGAACCATTGTAGCAATGGTTGCAATAAAAAGAATAAAAGATAGAAAGCTCAAGTCGTAATCAACAAATTCCGCGCCCAACCAAGCTAATGCACCTGGTTGAAGAACGTACTGATCAAGAAGCCAATTCATAGGAACCGTAACCGCAAGTACAAAGATTACTGCGGCACCCAAACCTACTGCTGTAGATACTTTTTTAGAAACCGCTAAATAGGAACACATTCCTAAGAAGACGGCGAATACCATATTGTCAATAAATATTGACTTGAAAAATAATTCTAAGTGTTCTAACATAACCGTAGTTGTTAAGCTTCTTCAATTAATTGTGGGTTGCGCGAGCGCTGAACCCAAATGATAATTCCTACCACGATCAGTGCCGCAGGTGGAATAATCATAAATCCGTTATTTTCATATCCATAGGCATACAGTCCTGTCTTGGCAATAGGATCGCCTAAAACTGCATAGCCTAAGAGAGTTCCTGAACCTAATAATTCACGAAAGAATCCTATAATTACCAGAATCACACCGTAACCAAGGGCATTACCAATACCATCTAAGAAAGATTTCCAAGGCCCATTACCTAGCGCAAAAGCTTCAAAACGTCCCATGATGATACAGTTGGTAATAATTAAACCTACGAATACAGATAGCGTCTTACTTAGCTCGTAAGCAAACGCCTTTAATACTTGGTCAACGATAATTACAAGGGTAGCAACTACCACTAATTGTACGATGATTCGAATCTTAGATGGAATTACATTTCTGAGTAAAGAAATCACCACGTTACCCACTCCAAGTACGAAAAGTACCGAGAAGGCCATAACCAATGAGGCTTTTAACTCTGCTGTAATCGCAAGTGCCGAACAAATACCAAGTACCTGAATGGTAATTGGATTGTTATCAGCCAGCGGATCTAAAATGAGTTGAGCATCCTTTTTTGAAAGTAGTCCCATATCTATTGGATTCGTAAGGTTTCTAAATAAGGTTGATAAAGCTTAACGCTTTCGTTGATCATAGCGGTAACTCCATTACCTGTGATGGTAGCACCAGCTAATGCGTCCACTTGACCATCAGTTTTGTCTTCATTTAAAGGATCGTTATTTCCTTTAACTACAGCTACGCCTTTGTATCCACCATCACGGTAGATCGATTCGCCAGCGAAATCATCCATGAAAAAACGCATTTTAATATTAGCGCCAAGGCCTGGAGTTTCCCCTTTGTGGTCAAAGTAAACACCTGAAACTACCAAGTTTTCGTCAAGTGCTAAATACCCCCAAATAGCGTCCCACAATCCTTTACCGTACATAGGAATGATGTAGTAGCGCTTGTTATCATTCTCTCCAACGAAGAAAGGAAGTTTACCTTCTTTTCCTGATTTGATGAGATCAAGCTCTTTTTTAAGATCAATCTTGGCGTAGGCATCCTCGAACAATTCTGCCTTACCGTTAACAATAACATATTGTTCTTTGATGATTTCCTGAAACTTCTCAGCTACCTCTGTCGTAGGGACAAAGGTTACGCTACCAGCATCTGTATTTGCATTGACACCCATCGCGTAGAGAATGTTTTGCTGTTTTTCAAAGCGTTGATTCTCTCCAATCTTATCCTTAAGTCCAGTCGCAGCCAAAGCTAGGATCGAACCTACAATAGCCACCATCACCACTGAGAAAATGATGGTATATGAATTCTTATCTGTATTAATTGCCATAGCTAAATTGAATTATGCAGATTGAGTCTCTAAAGATGCCGACTCTTCGGTATAGATAACCGCTTTTTCCGCACGCTTTTTACGACGTTTAACGTTTGCTTGAACTACATAGTGGTCGATCGTTGGAGCGAATACATTCATCAGCAGAATCGCTAAGAAAACTCCTTCTGGATAACCAGGGTTGAATACTCGAATCATCACAGAGATGAATCCGATAAAGAACCCGTAAAACCACTTTCCTTTATTCGTTTGAGAGCCAGTTACAGGGTCTGTTGCCATGTAAACGATACCAAAAGCTAGACCGCCGACAATTAGATGTTTCCAAAAATCAAAGGCCATTAGACTGTAGAATTTGCTGTAGGTACCGATCCATCCGAAATCCACAACTGCATTGAAGATTAGACCCATCGCGAGTGCTCCTAATACAGCGCTTAACATAATTCTCCAACTTGCAATCTTGGTGAAGATGAGATAAAGACCTCCTAATAAAATAAGGAGAGCTGAAGTTTCACCGACCGAACCAGGAATGAATCCGAAGAACATATCTGAAATGGAATAAGCGTAATCCTCTGCTCTATTCTGTGCTAAAAAACCTAAAATAGTCTCACCAGAGATTGCATCAGTAGAGTTTGCTTTAGTTAAGCCATCAACTGCACCGTGCACCCAAACTTTATCTCCACTCATCCAGGTTGGATATGCGAAAAACAAGAATGCACGAATCGTTAATGCCGGGTTTAAGATATTCATACCAGTACCTCCGAAAACTTCTTTACCGATGACTACACCGAAGGCTACAGCAATGGCAAGCATCCAAAGCGGAGTATCTACCGGTACGATAAGTGGAACAAGAATACCTGTTACCAGATATCCCTCTTCTACTTCATGTCCTTTAATAACAGCGAAAACGAATTCGATCGCAAGACCAACCCCGTATGAAACAATTAGTAGTGGTAATACGGTAGTCAGCCCCACTACAAAGTTTCTCCAAGTAATAAAGTGTTCAAGTACTGAGAAATTCTCAGGAAAACCCTCGATAGCACTGTAGTGCTGGTAACCCGCATTAAATATTCCGAAAAGTAATACAGGGATTAGCGCCTGGATTACCGTATTCATGGTACGTTTAAGATCATCAGCTGCCTTAACGTGTGTTCCTGAATGAGTCACCTCATTAGGCGTGTATAAGAACGTGTGGATCGCATTGAATGCAGGAGCCCACTTATTGCCCTTAAAACTTTCTTTGATTTCGTGAAGTTTCTGTTTCATAACAAAAGTTAACCGAGTTCTTGTTGCATTAAATCAAGCCCTTTTCGGATGATGTCCTGATGAGGCTGTTTTGAGATACATATAAATTCAGTAAGAGAAAAATCCTCGGGAGCTACCTCGTAAAGTCCCAAGTTCTCCATGTCATCTAGATCCTTAACCATGCAAGCTTTCAGCAATTGCATTGGAAATATATCTAAAGGAAAAACCTCTTCATAACTACCTGTAATTACAAAGGCACGGTGTTCCCCGTTGGTGTTGGTATCTAAATCGTATTTCTTCCTTTTATTTAACCAAGAGAAAGTAAGTGCTCTGGTTGGAGAAATCTTATTGAAAACAGGCTTATTCCATCCGAAAAATTCGTAGTCATTCCCCTCAGGAATCACCGTCAATTGCGTATTGTAGAAACCTAAAGAGCCTTCTTTAGAAGTTTTCTTACCAGTAAGCACATCTCCATTGATAAATCGCTGCTCACCATCTTTAACTCCTAAAGCCTCAAAAATACCTGTCAGTTCAGCTCCGATTTTTGATTTAATATATTGAGGTGCTACGACCGAAGAACCTGTTACCGCAAGCGTTCTTGAGGCATTGTATCTGCCCGTTAAAAGAAGTTCACCAATAATAACTAGATCTTGAGCTGAAATAGTCCAAACCAATTCACCTTTACTAATAGGGTCAATGGCGGCAATTTGAGTTCCTACCAATCCTGCCGGATGAGGCCCACTAACCGTATGCAAATTAATATGGTCCAAGGTTCCAAAAACAGAATTCTCTTTAGACTCAACTCCCACATGAATAGAACCTGGCGTTAATTTTTTAAGCGCAGTAAGCGCAGCCTGAAGCTTTTCCTCTTGTCCTCGTAGAACAAAATCGAGGTCAGGATTTAAAGGCCCTGTGTTTAACCCTGAGATAAAAATCGCTTTAGGAATTCCCGCTGGATTTGCGATTACATCATAAGGACGTTGTTTCACGAAAGGCCATACACCAGAAGCTAACAAATACGCCTTCAGTTCAGCAGCAGAAGCTTCTGAAAAAGAAATGGTCTCGTTTTCAACTGCTTTCTGATCTTTGTCGGCAGCAATCTTAATACTCAACACTCTTCTTCGTTCACCTCTAGCGATTTCTGTAATCTCGCCACTAACTGGAGAAGCTACAGTTACCTCTGGTCTGTTTTTATCAAAGAATAGGGTTTCTCCTGCTTTCACATGAGCGCCTTCTTTGATTACCAATTTAGGGGTTAAACCATGAAAATCTGTCGGATAAATAACATAAGTAGACGAAGCTACTTCCTTGTGAAAGGTATGCTCAGCACCTCCTAAGAGATTGATTGAGAGTCCTTTCTTGATTTTGATGTCTTGAGACATGTCTTTAAGGCCGTTAATATTTGGTTGCAAAAATACAGCTAAAAGCATACTTAAGGCAAACCTCAAAGAAGAAAAACTTATAATTAAAGTACCTTTGTTAACAACGCAGATCATTAACTTAAAAATTGCCCTTATGAGTAATGCTATTTTCCAAGTTCCACTACCCGTTAATGAGCCCGTGCTTAGCTACGCAAAAGGAACCAAAGAAAGAGAAGAAGTTTTAGCTTCTTACAAAGAACAATATAATGGCCATGCCGATATTCCTATGTATATCGGTAAGGAAGAAATCCGCACCAGTGATCAGAGAGGATTATATCCACCACATGATCACCAGCACCAAATCGGTTCTTATTATTACGCTGAACCTCAACATGTAGAGCTCGCAATTAATGAAGCATTATCTGCAAAAGCGAAATGGTCAGCATTACCTTGGGAACAACGCGCATCTATTTTCTTGAAGGCCGCTGATCTCATTGCAGGTCCCTACAGAGCAAGAATCAATGCAGCCACCATGTTGGCTCAGTCAAAAACAGTTCACCAAGCTGAAATTGATGCCGCTTGCGAATTTGCTGATTTCCTACGCTTCAATGTGTACTTCATGACAGAGATATACAATGAACAACCTGAATCAAGTGAAGGTATTTGGAATCGTCTTGAGTTTAGACCGTTAGAAGGCTTCGTTTACGCGATTAGCCCTTTCAACTTTACAGCAATCGCAGGAAATTTACCTGCTGCCCCAGCTATGATGGGTAATACCGTCGTTTGGAAACCCAGTGATGCACAAGTATTTTCAGCAAGAGTAATTGTTGAAATTTTCAAAGAAGCTGGACTCCCTGACGGTGTAATTAATATGATTACCGGAGACCCTGTAATGGTGACTGACAAAGTTTTATCATCCCCTGATTTTGCAGGGCTTCACTTTACAGGTTCAACGTTTGTTTTCAAATCTCTTTGGAAGCAGATTGGGTCAAATATAGAAACCTATAAAACGTATCCAAGGATCGTCGGAGAAACTGGAGGAAAGGATTTTATCATTGCCCACCCTTCGGC
>JAAZVY010000049.1 GCA_018623195.1 Flavobacteriaceae bacterium
CTCCCAATGAAATCATATTTGCGATCAATCGATACGCCCCTGGCACTCCCGCAGGAAGTTCTCTAAAAAAGCTAAGGCCCGTATAGACGAAATATCCATCACCTAATGGCGCCACTAGCAAGCTGCCTTTTTTAGCAGCTTCAGATTGGTCATGCATTTCTAGAATTGGAATATAGGATTTGTCCCATCGATTAGGGAAATACAAACCTCTTTCTTGTACCCAACCTTCAAAATCCTTTTCGGTAATTTTATTGGGAAACGTTAAAACCGGATGATTGGGTTGCAATAGTTTCACCACTGCATTTTCTTCAGTTACCCGATCTGAAGAGTTCGTTAATGGAAATGGCGCAATAAGGATCTCATTATTTCCTCTTCGATTTGCTGTATTGTACTGACTAATCAAAACTCCACCTTGTGAGACATAGTCTAACAATTCTTGTTTCTTGAGAGCTAGACCATCAATCACATTTAACGCTCGAACACCAAGAATAACAGCCTCGTACTTTTTGAGCGCATCTATCGTAATTGTCGAAGGATCGATTTGTTCCACATGATAACCTATAGCTTCTAAACTTTCTGGCACCTTATCTCCCGCACCCATAATATATCCGAGATACTCACCCCTCTTTTGTAAATCCAAACGCACAAATTTCGATGCTGCATTCACCAAAACCCGCTGAGTTGGAATATGATCATAGGTAATAGAAACAAGGTTTTGTGTGTACGATTTAGCATTTACCCTAGCCTCCACAGTGGCATTAGTTTCAGTAGCCTGCTTAGGAGGAGATACGGTAAATTTTAAGGACACTTGTTTTCCCTCCTGGGAGAGATTAAAAGATTGTGTCAGCGGCTCTACCCCCCATTCTTTGGGGAGGTGTAGGCTAAGCTCGCCTTTTTGGTTGGGCGCAAAGGATTGTAAGTTTACCACTACCTCTTTAGACGACTGATCTGAAAATAGAACGACATCATTTGAAAGCGCAACAGCAATTGGAGGTACTACTTTAAATCTTTCCCAAAGCTCTCCTTTGTCAGGTTTTGCATATCGATGTACCAGCGGCAAGTCGAAAGGCATTTGAATATCGCCAATGCTCAAGAGGATCTCTGCACTTACAGCCGGCGGAGACTCTGGTAGCCCTATTAAACTTTCATCTTCTACCTCGTACATTCCCAAACTAGGCGATTCATTGAGCCAATAGGGATTACTAAACGCCGTCGATTCTTGTATCTCTAAAGGCAGCGCTATAGCTGTGTTCATATTAGCCTCTAAAGGTTTTTCAACGATCGAACTCAGCATTTTTGCACCCTTAATTTGAACCTGATTTATACTAATCAATGAGGTATTTCTAGCGAGTAACTTTAGCGAGGCATTAATAGTCTCCCCAGGGGTAGCATAGGCCATATTAGTCTCAAAAGCCAAGTGTAAACCAGCTACATCTTTGATGAAGGTTCTAAGCTGTTCGCTTTTCTGCACTCTCCAAAATTCATCTTCGATTTGCCGAACTAAAGCATAGGCTTTAAGTAGATTAGGCAAATGACTAGAGGGGTTTTTGAAGTCAAAATTTTCCTCAATTGGCAAGAGTAATGCTTGAATTTTATCTCCTTCTGGGATTCGAGTCCATGTAGTGTTTATCCCTTCAAATAGATCTTGACCTTCTAAAGACTCCCCCTTGAGTAATTCAAGATACTCCATCTCTTCTCCCCTGCTATTTAACCTACCAAAACCTTGACAAAGGTGCTTGCTACTGGCTAGTGAAGCTATTTCATTATTAGATCTACCTAAACTGGGGTAATAAACGCCGACATCTAAACGAACCAATCCGTTCTTCGAAGCCTCTTGAAATTTTTCTTGCGAGCCATAAAACCACCAAGAGGTATTAAAAAATATCCTCGAAGGCTGCCATGGCTCAAGTTCTTTAAGCTGTTGCGGATAGGCCTTTGAATCAGCCGACAGATCAAAGGCCTCCATGCTTAACATCGCACTTGAGGTATGATGACCATGCGTAGATCCCGGAGTCCTGTGATCGAATCGATTAATAATCACATCGGGCCTAAAGGCTCTTATTCTTCTAACTACATCTGCAAGTACTGTGTCCTTATTCCAAATTTGTAAGGTTTCTTCTGGAGTTTTTGAATACCCAAAGTCATTGGCTCGGGTAAAAAATTGTTGTCCGCCATCTACGCCTCTAGCGGCTAACAACTCTTGGGTTCGAAGAACGCCTAATAATTCTCTTATTTCTGTACCTATTAAATTCTGTCCACCATCACCACGTGTTAATGAAAGATAAGCGGTGTTTGCGTGAGTATTATGAGTGAGGTACGAGATGAGTCTGGTATTTTCATCATCCGGATGCGCCGCCACATACAATACATTACCCAAGAAATTCAATCTTTGAAGATCATGATAAAGCTCTGAACTCGTTTTAGGGTGGAAGTCTTGGCCCGACATAAAACCCATTGTGGAGAGAATCATCGCGAAAGAACCTATCGTTCTAATGAGCTTTTTGATTCCTCTGAAGTTTTTATGGAGTTGCATATTTTTTTTTGCTTTCGGCAAACTAAGTGTTCAAGATAAAGATAACTCTTCAAATACTTGCTTGAGTAGGCGATCAAACTGAACACAGTTACTCCAATCGCAAATAGTCTTTCAATGGTCTTCATTGTTTAACTTCGGGGCATGAAAGTGATCAGTTTAAGAGATTTTCAAAACGAAGAGTTCTGGAACACCATAACCCACTTTGCCGGGTTCATCCTCTGCCTTGTTGGTATCCCCTTACTATTCTATTTTAATCAAAATCTCACCAGTTTGAGCTTAGTCGCCTGTGCTCTTTTTTCATTAGGATTATTGATGGTATATGGCTCCTCTTCAGCCTACCACTTTGTAACTGACCAGCGACTAAAAAAGAAACTGCGAATTCTCGATCATATAAGTATTTATTATCTGATTTTAGGATCGTACGCCCCTTTGTGTCTGATTACACTTTACGATTCTTCAGGCCTAACGATATTTTTAACGGTTTTGTCACTAGCTGTGGTGGGAACCATTAAAAAAATATTCTTTACCGGTAAGTATGGATTCATTTCCCTTTTTCTCTACTTGTTGATGGGCTGGATGATTATTTTTTACATCCGCTCCTTTATCAACTTAATCGATTTTAGGGCTCTCATCCTCATAGCTATAGGAGGCTTGTTTTACACCTCTGGAGTTGTGTTCTATGCGCGTGACACGAAAAAATATTTTCATGCGATCTGGCACTTATTTGTACTCGGAGGTTCCTTATTTCATTATCTAGCGGTTTTGCTATATATCGTTTGAATAATTGCCATCTAGAAGTAACATCTAGGTACTTTAAACGTCCTATTAAGAATGAGGTATCTTCTAATTCTACTTTTGACTGTTGCTCCCTTTTGTTGGTCTCAACAATCCACAGATCCACTAATTTTACAAGCCGACACCTTAGATCTTGGACAAAGACCTATTTTACTCAACGAAGTCATTGTTGGCGCGAATAATATATCTGCATATGAGCTGGTGTTAGCCGCAAAAAAAGTCATGGATTCTTCGGTCAAGAACAAAGATCATGAGCCTACCTATTTTATGCGTCACTCCGAGCTGAACGAGGTCGATTTGAATCTTGACCTCAAAGAATCAAGCATTGAGCAGATTAGCAATGAATTTATTAATCATATCACCCAAAGCATACCGAAACAATCTTCATTACATACTGAAGCCCTTTACCGATTAACCCAGCAGGACAGTCTAGGAGAATCTGCAAGACTACTTCGTGGATTTCAATTAGAGGAAGAATCAAGCAAAATCGATGCAGAGAATGTAGCAGAATTCTTCTTAGAAAAAATTGAGGAAAGCTTAAGTAAAGGGAATTACTTCAAGGTAAAGTCTGGCATCTTTGGAGGAAAAATAGAAGAAGATGACATTGACCTTGATGATTTGCGACCTACAAAAGATTCCATTATTAGCGATAGTATTGACATCAATAAGGAGCATCGCGTAGCATCCGCGATGGGCTATCAACAGTTAAATGAATTCAATAGATATCAGCCATATGGTTCAGATCCAGTGGTTAGTGTTTTTGAAAAACCAAAACGCTTTGATTTTCAAATTGTCGACTACACCTACTATAAAGATCAGTGGGTTCATGTGATTGCTTTTAAAGAAAAATCGAAAGCTCAATTCTACGGCGAACTTTGGATCAATGAAGAAGACAAGGCTTTAGTACAGTTTAAGTTCATCAATACTAAGCCCATTAAATCAATAAAACTTCTTGGATTCGAATACTCAGAGCCAAGAGCTCAAGGCCAATTCTTGTATAAAAAATTCGATGACGATAGCTATCGCCACTACTTCGGTCGGCTTGAACTAGACACGAAAGTTAATGTTAACCGTCCACTGTCATTTATTGAAAAAAAGAAAGCTTTTATTGGCGGACGCAAAGTAAACCGTGTTGACCTAGATATTTCTTTTGGCCTTAATCAAATAGAAGAATACACCTATATTTTATCTGAAACTTCTACTTCAGAAATGGACACTAATAGCCCTAGTGTACTTGAAAAGCTCGACTCCTACCCGATCAATTTTTGGGAGAACTCTGAATTTTCAATTGCCCCAAGTGCGGCCATGAAAAATTTCAGAAAGCTTACAGAAAAATAATTTTGTAACCTATACTTCTCAATTTAAATAAATAATGTTACGTTTGCGTTACATTAAATAAACAAACACTATGAACTCAGAATTAATTATCCCCATCCTCGCCGTAAGCACTGGCTTTATCATCCCCATCGCCGTATTTATCTGGCAGTATTATGATGCTAAGGGAAAAAGAGAAGCGGTTGTAGAAATCTCTAAGCACCTCAACGACCCTTCAAAATTAGAGGAGCTCTTGCAAATTTTTGACGAGCGAAAAAAAGAGCCTATTGATTACCGTCGAGGGGGAGTAATTACCATTTTCGTCGGCGCAGGTCTCTACTGTTTAGGAGTATTTTTCCTAGGAAGCATTCTAAAAGGTGTTGGGGTGTTAGTAGGACTCATCGGTGTAGGTACATTGATCGCCGGTTACCTCTATCCTAACACAGGGAAAGAACTCACTGACGCAGTAGACAAATTTGAAAAGAAGTAAGAATGGGTAAAGACCATCAAAAACTCCTTAACAATCTCGCAGAACACAGAAAGCTTGCCGGTTTAACACAAGAAGAACTTTCGGTGCAAGCCGAGGTCTCTAGAAAGAGCATCAACGCTATCGAAAATGGCGTTTATGTGCCCTCTACCGTGTTAGCACTGAAAATTTCTAGAACCTTGAACTGCCGGGTAGAAGATCTTTTTAGGTTGCCTTAAGTCATTACTGCTTATGTAAAATAAAACACCCTCCATCTGGAGGGTGTTTTGGTCTAACTGTTCAAAAGAACCTAATTCATTTTAAAATCAGCACTTCGTGATTTTAAAATCATGTAAATAAAAATCAAAGCTAAAGCGAAATGTGCATAACCATAAAGGTCAGGAACATCGGTTCGTAATTGCAGAACAATATATCCTTGCAGAATATTGAGAAGCATAATTGAGAGCCCTATTTTTTGAGCCAATTTAACCGCAGCTTGATTCTCTGAAGAGTAAGAAATCTTATTTGGAAAACTTACAATTGCTGAACATAAAAAAGCGGCGGCAGTAATAAGGTTTCCATAATCTCCGGTTAAGTGAAACTGGTTAGATTCTCCTAACACAGGAAGAAGAGAATATAGAAAAGTACCTAGAAGTAAATTTCTACGATTCATTTTAATCGCCCCATAAGCAGTTAGTGCAATCGTTACAATGCTACCTACGGTAAAGAAAATAGTTAATGCATCCATATTGAATATTTATTGGTTAAGGTATTTCGAATATAGGTTGTTAGTTGGTTCCAAAGAAGTCTTTAAAATACATGAGCTGATACTTTATTGCATTTCTCCAATAGTCCCAGTTATGAGCCCCTGGCCGTTCAATATAAACGTGACCTACTCCTTTCTTGAGAAGTTCTTGATGTATCCTTTTATTATCATTGAAGAAAAAATCATCATAACCACAATCGATAATTAAACTGAGATCTTCACTGATAAGATCGAGCATGTTAATTACCGCATTTTCATCCCATAAAGTTTTATTTTCAGAGAAAGGACCAAGTCGTTTAGCAATATTCCAATTATCTGGAAAGGAACGGATATCTACTCCACCACTCATTGAACCCGCTGCACCCCAGAGGTCTTGATGTTTGAATGCCAGGTATAATGCTCCATGGCCACCCATACTTAAGCCTGTGATTGCCCGCTGATTTTTTTCAGATGAGACTGAGTAATTCTTCTCTACTGCATCAACCAATTCTTTTGCGATATACGTTTCATATTGCATATTCTGATCAATCGGACTGTCAAAATACCAACTTGTATCTCCACCATCAGGGCAAACGATTATGAAATCTAGATCATCAGAAAGTTCTCTAATGATTGGTGCTTTGGTAATCCAGTCTGCAAAATCCCCGCCAGCTCCGTGAAGTAAAAATAATACGGGCCGTTTCTCATCCGTTAGAGAATAATTTTCTGGAGTCACCACGATATTGGGAATCGTCTTCTGCATGACCTGACTATAAACATTTAACGTGTCTATTTGAGAAAAAGTTATCCAAAATGATGACAGAAATAGTAAACAGAAGAGGGATAATTTCTTGCTGGGTATCATTTTAACTTTTTGTAATCCACCAGGAAGTTAGATTAATTCACTTGTTGAGAGAAATAAAATTTAAATTTCAATGTCCCATTTTGCCTAACTAGATAAGCACTTTCTAACCACTCATAATACAAATAAGTATCTCCCTCTGGTGTTGGTGATTCGAGGGTAAATTCACCGGTGTGTTCAAGAGAAACGTGTGCAGAATTTTTATCTAAATCAATTCTTAAGTTCTTAAATGTTCGGTTTGATTCAAATTTTCCAAATCCTTTTACAAATTCAAGAAATTCTTCAAGATCAAACGTTCTTCCAATCTCATAGATTAAATAATCATCGGTTACATAATTCGCATAGCTATCAAGGTCATTGTCGAGGGCATAGAACATGTCATTAAAAACGTTCATTACTTCTTCTTCGGTAACTGTTTGATCATCACTAGAAGCAAAATCGCAACTAATTAAGGCGGAGGCGCATAGTAAGGTGGCATAAATTTTCTTCACGATATATGGTTGTTTATTGCAAAATACAACTTATATTAGAGATAAACCTAAATCCAATTAAAATGAAAAAAATTCTTTTACTCGCATTTCTAGGAATGTTTATCTCGTGCACAAATCAGGAAGGTGAACAAACAAAGACTGAACCAGCAACGGTAAATAAACAGTTTAAACCCACTTACACCGATAATTTCAAAATTGGAGATCCCGAAAACATTTTAATAGTGGAGAAAATGCATCAAGGTATAATCTCAAAAGACTTCAAAATGGTCGGAGAATTCTTAACTGATGATGCTATTTTTTATATGGAAGATGGGGCAACTATTGAAGGTAAATCAGCACTATTAGACTTTATGGAAACCAATTTTACCCAAATCACCTTAAAAAATTATTCAGTAGGTGTTAGTATCTCTGTGGTAGGTGAAAACGGCCATGAATGGGTTTTAATGTGGGATCAAGCAGACATAGAAACCCCTGATGGTAACCTTCAAAAGGTAGATTGGATGGATGCCTTCAGATTAGAAAACGGAAAAATCGTAGCCATGAACGGTTTCGTAAAATCACCTAAATAGTAAGACCTAAATAATTTGAAAACGGTTGCACTTCAATAGTGTAACCGTTTTTTTATTTTTAATTAGAAAATTAAGAACCTTCAAATGAGTTATACATCCAATAAAAGCGGAGCTGAGATAGCCTGGTTTGCTCCGATCTGCGATGGTGACGACGACTTCTTAGGAAATAGAAATCCGCTTTATAAAAGCAATTGGCAAAACACATCTCAAATTGTCAAAACTGCTGATCATTTAGGATATCGTAACATACTTTGTCCGTCTTCTTATCAAGTTGGTCAAGACACCTTATCCTTTGTTGCAGGGATGGCTCCAATAACCGATCAAATTAATTTTCTAGCAGCTATACGCTGCGGTGAAGTTCATCCCCCAATGCTAGCTCGAACAATAGCGACACTAGATCATATGCTCAATGGCAGATTAACACTAAATATAATCTCGTCTGATCTGCCAGGAACTTATCTTTCATCTGAAGAACGCTATCGGAGATCTAAAGAGGTCATTGAAATTCTTAAGCAGGCGTGGAGTCAAGACAGAATCGAGTTCAAAGGAAAATATTACGAATTTGACCTACCCACACTTCCTGTCAAACCTTATCAACAAAATGGTGGGCCGCTTCTTTATTTCGGAGGGTATTCACCACAAGGCCTTGAATTATGCGCAGAACATTGCGATGTTTATTTAATGTGGCCTGATAAGGAAGCCGGTTTGCAAAAGATAATGGCAACAGTCTCAGAAAAGGCTTCGAAATACGGTCGAAAGGTTTTATTCGGTCTTCGCATTCATGTTATTGTGAGGGAAACAGAAAAAGAAGCCCGTCAATATGCAAAAAATTTACTTTCAAAGTTAGATTTAGATCTGGGAGATAATATTCGCAATAGGGCTCAAGATTCGAAGTCTTTAGGAGTTAGCAAACAATCTCAATTACGTGATGAATCTGACTC
>JAAZVY010000050.1 GCA_018623195.1 Flavobacteriaceae bacterium
AAAAGCTGCTTTGAAACTCCCATATTGAAACTTCTAGGTTGAAACCGCGTCAATCCTTTTTTGCGTCCCCTTATACCCCCTGTCGAAAAAGGGTTGGTCATCACTGCATTTACTACCTTTTGAAAGAAAGTGAAAGATTCATGAGCTGCATCAGCACCTCCAAAGCAATCAGTATACGAGGTAGAAAGAGCCTTGCGAACCGTAGAGAGATAATGAGAAGGAAGGACACAATCACTGTCTAAGATCAAAAAATAATTACCCTTTGCTTTGGACATACCGTAATTACGGCTATCACCCGGACCACTGTTTGGTTTAAAGTAGTAGTTAATCTCTAATTGATTCGAGTATTTATCACATACTTGTTCAGCATCCATAGTTGAGCCGTCTTCAACGACAACCACCTCAAAAGGATTTTTATCATCCTGAAGGGTCAAAGTCTGAAGAAGTCTATCGATCTCATCAGGTCGGTTGAATACCGGTATAACGATAGAAAAATAAAAGGGTTTCATTAAAAAAGCCCCTTAAAGGGGCGTCTTTTATTCAGAAAAATGATCAACAATTTCTTGACTGACACCGGTATTTGAAAACCCTCCGTCATGAAAAAGATTCTGCATTGTTACCTTCCTGGTTAAATCAGAAAATAAGGAAACTGTATAATCAGCGCAGTCAGCAGCCGAAGCGTTTCCTAGCGGCGACATTTTTTCTGCAAAGTTTAGGAAAGCATCAAAACCTTTAACTCCTTTACCAGCAGTAGTGACCGTTGGAGATTGAGAAATCGTATTTACTCGGACATTTTTCTCCTTTCCAAAGAAATAGCCAAAACTTCTTGCCACAGACTCTAAGTAGGCTTTATTGTCTGCCATATCATTATAATCAGGGAACGTACGTTGAGCAGCCATGTAAGTTAAAGCCACAACACTACCCCATTCATTCATCGCATCGTTTTTATAGAGCGATTGAAGCAACTTGTGAAATGAAAGAGCAGACACATCCCAACCCTTGGTTGTAAAATCATAGTTTTCGTCAGTGTAGTGTCTTCCTTTTCTAACGTTCACAGACATTCCAATAGAATGCAGAACAAAATCAAGTTTACCTCCTAAATGAGCAGTTGCCTCCTCTATTAATTGGTTTAGATCTTCACTAGAAGTTGCATCTGCGGGGATAACTTTAGCACCCGTTTTCTCAGCTAAGGCATTTAACTGACCCATTCTCAGGGCGATTGGCGCGTTAGTTAAAACAAACGATCCTCCTTCTTCATGGACTCTTTCTGCCGTCTTCCAGGCAATTGAATTTTCATCAAGGGCACCAAAGATTATTCCTCGTTTGCCTTTAAGTAGGTTGTAACTCATATCTATTGAAACATATTTTAAAACAAATATAGCAAGTTCGCTGCTATAAGCGAGCTAGAAGACTTTTTGCATGCTGAATGGCCGTGTCAGAAGGATCCAACCCTTCTAACATAGTAGCAATTTCAATCTCTCTTTCCTCTTTGGAAAGTTTAATCATCTGGGTGCGAGTAGACTCTGAATCCTCTGTTTTTGCAATTTTATAATGAGTCATTCCCTTTGATGCTACTTGTGGTAGATGACTGATAACAATCAGCTGATTCTTTGTTCCCATAGTGACAAAAAGCTGAGCCATTTTATCAGCTATCTCTCCAGAGACACCCGTATCAATTTCATCAAATACTTGAACTGGTAAAGTTCCTTTTCGGCTCTTTACATATTCTATAGCTAAAGCAAGTCTCGACAATTCTCCTCCCGAAATTGAATTCTTTAAGGTACTAAACACCCCTCCTCGATTTGCTTTAAACATCAAATCAATCTCAAAGCGACCATTAGACGTCATCTCGGTTGACTTAAAATCAAATCGAACTTCTGATGACGGCATTCCTAATTTATGTAATACAGCCTCTAACTCAGATGAAAGATTACCTGCCCCATTTTGTCTTAAAAGCTGAAGTTCATCGGCTAACGAATTTAACTCAGATTTTAATGTATCTAGTTGGGTTTCTATTGATGCTATTTGATTGGTTGGAGACTGATCTTCTGAAAGTTTCTGATTTAATTCCTGATAAATCTCCTTCAACTCCGAAATTGAAGCTGCCTTATGCTTTTGTTGTAATCGATAGAGGTCATTGATACGTGCATCTAATTCTTCAAGCCTTGAAGGATCAGGAATCAGTCGATCTAAAGAGCTTTCTATTTCTCCATCAATATCTCTTAACTCTAACAAAACACTAATCACTCGTTCTTCAAACCCTTTAAATTGTTGGTTACGACGACTTAAATCAGAAAGTGTTCGCTGAAGTTGATTCAGGGTTGTCAAAACTCCTATTTGTTCGTCTTGAAGCATACCTAATGCCTGAGCTAGTTGTAATCGAATCGTATCAATTTCAGAAAGGGTATTGAACTCTGTTTCTAGGGCATCTAAATCAACTGAATGAACTTTCGCTGCTTCTAACTCTTCGATTAAAAATTGGTGATAATCCCACTCCTTTTCAATAGCCTCTTTTTGGCTCATTAACTGATCGTAGATTTTTTGAACAGAACGATACTCCTTGTATTTATCCTTGAATCGTTTTGATAATTCTACACTTTCTGAAAACTCATCAAGTAGATTAATCTGCTCAGAACTAGTTAGAATCGAATGCGACTCATGTTGGGAATGAATCACTATTAACTGATCGGTTAACTGTTTTAGAAGGTTTTGAGTTACCGGAGAATCATTTACAAAAAGTCGCGATTTACCGTTTGGTGAAAGTTCTCTGCGAATAATACTGGTTGGCTCGTAATCGAAATCGTTGTCTTCAAACCACTGACGATAGCTATCTTCTATCTTTAATTCTACTTCAAGCACACACTTGTCTTCTTTGTTAAAAAGAATACTGTGGTCTGCCCTTGCACCTAAAGCTAATTGCAGTGCACCCAACAAAATTGATTTACCAGAACCCGTTTCACCGGTAATTACGACAAAGCCTTTCGGGAATTCTAACTCTAATTCCTGAATTAACGCGTAATTCTTTATGTAAATTCTTTGAATCAAAACAACAAACTTAGCTTCTAATATAGAAAGTTCGACTGCACAATTACAGCACTACTCTTCAGAACTTATGAACCCCTCAAATTCAACCTTTTTAGATTCACTTATACGCTTGTAAATCAGAAGATTCTTCAGCGATTTGTTCATCTCTAAAAACACCCCAATGATTTCACTGATCATCGATTTTGACTCAGTAGTAGTTTCGTATTGGCTGTCTAGACCTATTCGATGATATTGATACCACCATTGCCTTAAGATCTTTCCATTAGAAGAAAGCAATTCATAAACCAAACGATATTTCGTGGTACCTGATCTGCGCATTTCCCATCCCTTAGCCCCTAAGGTTTGTGCTCTCGCAATTAAATCATTAGCATTTTGATGATAACTTGACCCTCCATATAACTCAAAACTATCTCCCTCATAACCAAGAGCCAAGTAGGTGTAAAAGGCAATATTGGTCAACAAATTAGAATTCAATTGGTTCTCATTGTAAATCAGTGGTCGATTTACTTGGTAATTAAAGGTCAGATCACTCTCAATAATCTTAAACAAAGGAGTTTTGTACGTGGTATTAAATACAGGCCTAAAAGCCTCGACCATTAGAATAGCACGATACTGTTCTCCGTTTTGCTCTAAAACCGAAAGGTAATAACGCACGTCTAGTTTCGCATTCTCATCTCTTGTCTGACCTCCCCATTTTTTCTGGAAGATAAACCGTTCCAAGTCTGATTTTAAGCGATTTTCAATGGTCGAAACATAGCTTGAATTACTGCGATTAGAAACCACAACGGTTGGTCGTATTTCTTGAGCAAACAAGTTAGATGAAAAGACTAAGAAGAATAATAAGGAAATGAAATACTTCATAAGACAGCATCTATAAGAGCCTCCCAAAATTGGGTAGCTATGATCGACTTGTCTGCTAAAGGTAGCTTTACCTGCCTAGAATCCTTAAAAAAGAGTGTAAGTTGGTTGGTGGAGCTCCCAAAACCCGCACCTTTTACCTCTAGAGAATTAAGTGCAATTGCATCTAAGTTTTTGCGCTCTAGTTTTGACTTTGCACTCTGGATGCCTTCGTCAGATTCTAAGGCAAAACCAACGAGAATCTGATCTTCTGATTTCAGCTTTCCGGCCGAGGCCAATATATCCTCTGTCTTTTTTAATTCGATGTTTAACGAATTCTCTCCCTTTTTAATCTTGTGTTCAGCCACTACTAAAGGGGTAAAATCAGCCACTGCTGCCGTAGAAACAAAGCAATCAGATGATGAAAAATGTTTACGAACCTCTGAACTCATCTCAAAGGCACTTTCTACCTCAATGCGCTGTATGGATGATGGTAGCTTTATAGGGCAAACAGGTCCTGAGATTAAAACTACCTCAGCTCCAAGCTCAAATGCTTTTAACGCTATTTGGTATCCCATAGTGCCTGTCGATCGATTCGACAAAAACCTCACGGGATCAATAGACTCTCTAGTCGGACCTGCCGTAACTAAAATTTTCTTACCCTTTAAAGGCAACGATTCACCTATCTTATTCTCAATAAAAGCAACGATCTCCTCGGGCTCAGCCATTCGGCCTTCGCCTTCTAAGCCACTTGCCAAAAAACCTGAATTAACTGGGATCACATGAACCTTATGCTCCTGAAGCGTTTTCAGTGTTGCTGCCGTCGTTGGGTGTGCATACATATCTAGGTCCATCGCTGGAGCTACATATACTGGTGAAGGGCACGAAAGGTAAGTGGCTAACAAAAGATTATCACAGGTACCCTGAGCCATCTTCGACAAGGTTGAGGCAGTAGCAGGCGCAACAACCATCAAATCTGCCCATTTACCTAAATCAACATGATTGTTCCACGACAATTCACCATTATCCTCGTTAATGAAATCAAAATGAACCGGATTCTGGCTTAAAGTTGCAAGAGTGAGTGGAGTAACAAAGTCTTTGGATGCAGGGGTCATCACGACCTTTACTTCTGCACCAGCTTTAATAAATAAACGCACCAAATTAGCTGTTTTATAAGCGGCAATACCACCACAAACACCTAATAGGATGCGCTTACCTGAAAGCATAAGCCTAATTATTAAGCTTCTGTTTTTGTATTTCTAAAATAAATACGTTCATTTAACCATTCCTCTATAGCAATTGCGTGAGGCTTTGGAAGCTTTTCATAGAATTTAGATACTTCGATCTGCTCCTTATTTTCGAATACTTCCTCTAAGCTATCCGTATACGTTGCAAACTCTTCTAACTTTTCTAAAAGCTCTTTTTTGATCTCTGCATTGATTTGAATCGAGCGCTTAGCTACCACAGAAATAGCTTCATAGATGTTTCCGGTTTGTTGGTCTACCACATTTTTATTCAATGTTTTGGTAGTTGCTGATGCTTTGGTTTCTTTAAGATTTGCCATAATAATTAAGATGACGTTAGTGAAAGTAGAGATTCATCGATTTTTTCTTTGTAGGCATCCGCCTCCTCAGTGAATCTCGAATTTGGGTAATTTCTTTTAAACTCGTTGTAATATTTCAAGGCGTCTTTGAAACGCTGATCCATCTTCTGAAAGGTAGAATTTTCTGCAAGTATAGTAGCTGATTTCAAACGAATGAAATACGCTTCTTCCCTATAAATCGATCCTGGATTTTCTAAGATGAAATTATTTAAAGAGGTAATCGCTGAAAACAATACAGGCAGATTAAATTCTCCCAACTTGTCGTATTGCTTCGCAATTTCAAAAGCCTTTTGTTGCTTTTTAATATTTAAAGTTTGAACCATTTCATTCGCAGAGGCGAAATATTCTGAATCCGGATAGTCATTGATAAAAGACTGTAATTTAATAAGCGCTGTATCTGTATCCGTTTGGTCAAGACTAAATTTTGGACTCATCTTAAAGTAACTGGCTGCTTCTAAAAAGCTAGCTTCCTCCCTTTTGTCGCTATTTGGATAAGATTTAATAAACCTTTCGAACTGGTAGCTCGACAGATAATAGGATCCTGTTAAATATTGAGCATTTGCAAAGAAGAAACTCAAGCGCTCTCCTTGAGGTCGACCGGCATATTTTGGAGCAATTACTTCGAAGAGACGCTTTGCCTTTACATAGTCTCCTTGCTCGTAATAAGAATTTGCGAGGTCATACATCTCTTTGACATCGTTCTTACGAAGTACCTTTTGGTACTCGCTACATGAACTAAATAGTACGAGAGATAAAAAAGGAATAACTAGTAGGCGTAAATTCATGGGGCAAAAGTAATCTTTTTTAAGATCACAAAGCCTCCAATCTAGTCATTTCGGTGGAAATAAGCGAACTGAGTTCTTCTGTCGCTGATACTAGGGGTAGTCTCAAATTAGATTCAACCAGACTCAAATGAGCTAAACTCGACTTTATTCCGGTTGGATTACCCTCTCTAAAAACCAAATCACATATCGATTGAATCTCATTATTGATTCGATTTGCAACCTCTAAATCGCCAGATAAGGCTGCGCGTATTCCTTTACCAAAAAGTTCAGGAATCGCTTGTCCAATAACTGATATAACTCCTACTGCTCCTAACGCAATAGCAGGAATGGTGGTAAAATCATCACCTGAAATGATCTGAAAATCATTAGGCAATTCTTCGCTTAATGCTGTTATCGTTGGTAAATCACCACTCGCTTCTTTAATCCCAATAATATTTGAATGCGCATCATTTAGACGTTTCACGGTGCTTACTGCTAAAGAAACACCTGTTCTCCCGGGTACATTATACAAAAGGATGGGCAAAGAAGTATTAGAAGCTAGTGCCGAGAAGTGTTGAAACATTCCCTCTTGAGATGGTTTGGTGTAGTAAGGACAAACAGACAGAATCCCATCTACTCCCATAAAATCGAAAACCTCTAACTGTGCTACAAGTGATCGCGTGTCATTGGAACCTAAACCTAATACGATCGGAACTCTATTTTGATTTACTTCTTTAACACATTCGAGTACTGCAATTTTTTCATCCGTTGAAAGCGTGGCTGTCTCAGCTGTCGTACCCAAGACCACCAAATAGTCTACTTTTTGATTGATTTGAAAATTTACTAATTGCTTGAGAGCAATAAAATCAATATCTCCAGAGCTATTAAACGGAGTAACTAAAGCAACACCAAGACCACCAAATTGTACCATTGACTAAATATTGGATTGCAAAAATACTTCATCGATGAACTCCAATGTAATTGATTTGTTAGAAAGATCGCTTGATTAACTAAATAAAAACAACGTGTTATAATTATAACATTTCTAAGAAATCTGACTCTGAAAGAATCGGAACACCCAAAGATTCTGCCTTCTGAAGTTTTGAAGGTCCCATATTTTCTCCGGCGATAACATAATCGGTCTTTGAAGAAATGCTGCTCTGATTCACTGCTCCCAAGAGTTCAAGCTTCGATTTTAACTCCTCTCTACTAAAGGAGGCGAACACACCAGAGACTACCACTTTCTTATCTGTAAAAATAGATGATGTTTGAACTGAATTGTCTACCACCTTCTCAAGCTGCAATCCTGCATTTCTAAGTCTTTCAACTAAAGTGATGTTTTTTTCATCATTTCTATAGGCGATAACGCTCTCAGCAATTTTTAAACCAATATCTGGGATCTCACTTAACGCCTCTAAATCTGCTGAAAAGAGCTTTTCTATGGTCGAAAATGATTTAACCAGCTTTTTCGCTACAGTTTCTCCAACCATTCTGATCCCCAAACCAAACAGTACTTTCTCAAAAGGTTTTGACTTACTTTTTTCCACGCCCTCAAGTAGGTTTCGAACTGAAGTATCCGCCATTCGTTCGAGCGTAATCAATCGGCTATATTCCAATTGGTATAAATCAGCTATATCTCCAATTACACCTTCATTGACGAGCTGGGCAATGGTCTCATCACCGATCCCGTCAATATCCATTGCCTTACGTGAGGCAAAGTGCTGAATTCGCCCAATGACCTGTGGAGCACAACCGGCATGATTCATACAATAGTAAGCCGCCTCTCCTTCTGGCCTTTCAAGAACACTACCACATTCTGGACACACTTTTGTAAAAGAAACTTTTGTGCCAGTAGCATTGCGTAATTCTTTCTTAACACCGGTAATTTTAGGAATGATTTCACCTCCCTTTTCAACCGTAACCGTATCTCCATAATACAAATCCAATTTTTCGATTTGATCAGCATTATGTAAGGAGGCACGTTTTACAATAGTACCTCCGAGAAGTACCGGAGTCAAATTAGCAACAGGAGTTACTGCGCCTGTTCGACCCACCTGAAAATCAACTGAATTCAGTTTCGTTGTTACTTCCTCAGCCTGAAATTTGAAGGCAATCGCCCAACGGGGAGACTTGGCTGTAAAACCTAATTTTTCTTGTAGATCGATGCGATCAACCTTTATAACAATACCGTCAATTTCATAATCTAACTCCTTACGTTTTTCATCCCAATGTGAAATAAAGGCCTCGATCTCCTCTACTGAGTGACACAAAGCAGAATGATTCGGAACAAAGAATCCCATTGATCTTGTCTTTTGAAGTAACTCATATTGTGAGTTATACAGCTGATTTTCAGAAACAACTCCGTACAGAAAACAGTCTAAACCTCGCTTCGAAACTTCACTAGAGTCTTGCAGCTTTAAGCTCCCGGAGGCTGTATTGCGCGGATTCATAAACTCTGGCAACCC
>JAAZVY010000021.1 GCA_018623195.1 Flavobacteriaceae bacterium
GCCATGGCTGAAGCCATAGAAGAGGCCGGGGTATCGATATCAGAGGTGAGGAAAGTGTTTTTACATCAAGCCAATGAAAAAATGGATGAGGCGATGGTAAAAAGACTTTACCGCAAGTTCAAAGCTGATGCTCCAGAGGGGGTGATGCCAATGAATATTAAAGAAGTGGGTAATAACTCGGTTGCTACGGTACCCGTTCTTTTCGATATGGTTCGAAGAAATCAAATGCCTGAACACGAACTGAATAAAGATGATGTTATTCTATTCGCAAGTGTAGGGGCCGGAATGAATTTAAACTGCATCGTTTATCGATACTAATGAAGCCATGAAACTCGTCGTTATAATCCCATTTTATAACGAAGAAAACTATCTTGCCGAGTGCATCAATAGCTTTACAATTCAAACGCGTAGGCCTGACCTCCTAGTCTTAGTCGATGATTCGAGTACCGATAATGGAGCAGAAATAGCAAAAGAATTCGCGGCTACCCACTCATTTATTCAATACCATAGAAAGCAAAGTGACCCAGGTCGAATTCCTGGAGCAAAGCATATCCATGCTTTTTATCACGGTTTAGAGGCGGTGAAGGATTTCGACCTCATCGGGAAATTCGACGCCGATGTTGTTCTTCCACCTCATTATTTCGAAGAGGCGATTAAAGCCTTCCGCAATCATCCCAACCTCGGTATGTTTTCAGGACACCTTTATATAAGGCAACAGGATCGTTGGGTATATGAGGCCGTAGCCGACAAAAATCATATTCGTGGACCCATCAAGCTGTACCGTAAGGAGTGCTTTAATGCGATTGATGGGCTCATCCCTGCCTTAGGTTGGGACAGTATAGATACGTTACTTGCTGAGGCCAATGGATTTGACCTTCAGACCGATGCTACCTTGGATGTAAAACACCTAAGACCGACCAATAAAGACTATACGAATCTCGATTATTTCAAACGTAGAGGGGCAAGTTATCACCTCTTAGGTTACGATCTTACAATCAGCCTTTTAAGCGCCCTAAAACTAGCTTTTAAAAAGAAAAGCCTACGCATACTTCTAGCACTCCTACAAGGCTATTTTAAATCTAGACGTAACGATCAAAGACTCGTTAATGATACAAGCGCCAAAGCGATCTGCAGGGTGCGCTATCGCAAAATGGCTCGTAAACTTAATCTTCTAGCAGGTCTTCGATAGGCGTACCGGTGGTCCCGTTTGGCATACCAATTCCTAACAGCACGGCTAAAGTAGGAGCAATATCTGTTACCTCAGTCCTTTTTGATGTGAACCCTTTTTTAATTCCCTTTCCATAAAATATTAATGGTACATGGGTATCGTAGATCATGGCAGAACTGTGTGAAGAACCCTTAGGATCATCATCAACAAACCCCGGACTTTGAATAAAGAAGATATCTCCAGATCTCTTTGGGTTATACCCTTTGAATACCATTCTATCAAAGCTGTCAGAAGCGCCAAAATTTCTTAACTGATCAGAAGTATAAACTCGTTCAATATGATCAATATCATATATGATTTCTGCTACCCCCTGACGTACTTGAGAAGATGTCATTCCTTTCTTTTCCAACTCACGAAGAGCTTCTCTATCCAGATAAATTTCATTATAGTTAATCGCCTCAATAATATTCATACCAAATCGACTCTCCAATTCTTCAAATAGTTCCTGTGCTATCACACGACCTTCAATGTGTCCAGCGGGTATTTTAGAATCCTTTAAAAATGAAGGGACATGCATTGCAGCATGATCTGCCGTTAAGAATATTGTGTATTCTCCGTAGCCAATATTTTTATCTAAAAAGTTCAGTAGCCGTTGTAATTCTAAATCTAATCGAAGGTAAGTATCTTGAACCTCAATAGAATTAACGCCATATCTATGTCCGATTTTGTCCGTAGATGAATAGCTGATTGATATAAAATCAGGAATCTCATCAATTCCCAGTTCTTCTTGAATTATTGCCTCCATTGAAAAATCAGTAGTAATAGAATTACCAAAGGAAGTTTCTGATATTACGTCAAATTCATCGTTCTCTGTAAAGTATTTGCCTATCTTATGCGGAAAGCCTGAATCCTTTTCTCCAACAAACAGTTCTTCGTAATTGTTCCTATCGGAACCACTTTCTTCATATTCATCAATCGGATTCAAAGTGTTCCATGTCTTTTTATAAGCTTCAACTTTTGAACTTGAATTAAATTCATTAACCCAATCAGGCATTCGATCTACATAGTAAGAAGAGGTGATCCAGTTACCGGTAGAACCTCCCTCAAACCAATAAGCGGCATTAGCCGTATGTCCAACAGGAAAAATGGCTCCCCTATCCTTAATGGCAACACCTATCACCTTAGAATTGAACTGATAATGCAGGCGGAGTTGATCTGTTATGGTTGTTGTCAGTAACCTTGTCGGAGCTTTTCCACCTGTACCCTCAGTTCCAAAATCAGGATAATCGGTATCGTCAGCGCAATAAACACGCTGTTTAGCAAATTTATCATACCAATTATTACCAAGTATACCATGTACTGCAGGGGTCGTTCCAGTATAAATTGATGTATGTCCTGGAGCGGTAACCGTAGGGATGTAATTATAATGATGATTTTTTAAAAGAAAACCTTCATTGATGAGTCGTTTAAAGCCTCCATCTCCAAAGTCATTCCAAAAACGGGTCAAATAATCATATCTCATTTGATCAACGACGATACCTACAACTAATTTAGGTTGCTGATAAGGCTGATCTTGTTGAGAGTGAACACCTAGAACTGTTACAAGTAATATAAAAAATAAAGCAACTTTCTTCATTCGAAAAATTTTACTTGACAAAAGTAATACAAGTGATTAGTTCGAAGGATAAATCAATGTTAAATGCTCTCAAAAAGCGTAATTTTGAAATATGACGTACCTAGCTAACATTGGTCGATACGGCCTCATGTTATTGGAGATGTTTAAAAAGCCTACCAAGTGGGGGGTGATGAAAAAACTGATCCTAAAAGAAATTGACGAGCTTATTTTTAGCTCCTTAGGTATTATCATATTCATTTCATTTTTCATCGGTGGAGTTGTAACCATTCAGACTGCACTCAACTTAACTAGCCCATTTTTACCAAAAAGTCTGATCGGTTTTGCTACTCGACAATCAGTAATTTTAGAATTCGCACCAACCTTCACGTCAATTATTATGGTTGGGAAAGTAGGATCTTATATTACCTCTTCTATAGGATCTATGCGAGTAACTGAGCAGATTGATGCATTAGAAGTAATGGGAGTAAATTCTTTGAACTACTTGATATTTCCAAAGCTAATCGCCATGTTATTTTACCCTTTTGCGATTGCCATCTCGATGTATGTAGGGATATTCGGGGGCTGGTCTGCAGCGGTTTTTGGGGGCTATGCACCTACTTCTGATTTCATAGCAGGAATACAAGAAGACTTTGTCGTCTTTCATGTCGTTTATGCCTTTGTAAAGAGTCTGGTGTTTGCCGTTGTGATCGCTACACTCCCAGCCTACCACGGATACTATCTGAAAGGGGGTGCCTTAGAGGTAGGTAAAGCTGCAACAACTTCATTTATTTGGACCAGCGTCGTTTTGATCATACTTAATTACGTACTAACTCAATTACTACTCGGATAATGATCGAAGTTCAAGGTCTACATAAATCATTTGAAGGAAAAGCGGTATTAAAAAACATTACCACCACTTTTGAGCGAGGAAAAACAAATCTAATCATTGGGCAAAGTGGATCGGGAAAAACCGTATTTCTAAAATCCCTTATCGGACTAATTACTCCAGAGCAAGGCAAGATAGCCTATGACGGGGTATGTCTATTAGAACTTGAAAGAGATGAGCAACGTGAACTTAGAAAAGCCATGGGAATGGTATTTCAAGGGAGTGCGCTTTTCGATTCAATGACCGTTGAGGAAAATGTAGGATTCCCCTTAGAAATGTTTACCAAACTTTCTAAAGGAGAGAAAAAAGATCGCATTGATTCTGTACTACAGCGCGTCAACCTCATTGATGCCCATCACAAATATCCTTCAGAAATTTCAGGAGGAATGATGAAGAGAGTTGCTATTGCTCGAGCAATCGTCCTTAACCCCAAATACCTGTTTTGCGACGAACCCAACTCTGGCCTCGATCCTAAGACCGCAATTCTTATCGATAATCTAATTCAAGAAATCACTCAGGAATATGACATCACAACCCTCATAAACACTCATGACATGAACTCGGTAATGGAAATCGGTGAGAAGATTGTCTTTTTAAAAGAAGGAGAATTAGCTTGGGAAGGAAGCAAAGAAGAAATCTTCATAACCGACAACCAGGCTGTGGGTGATTTTGTCTACGCATCAGAACTCTTTAAAAATGTTCGCTCGGTATACATAGAAAAGAAGAATCGTTAGTTAGATCTAATCAGTAGAGTATCTAATTGCAAACGCACCTTCAACCAATTCTCAATTCTAGGATTCAATTCTGCCTTCTTCGCTGATTTAAGTGCCGAATGATAATCGATTTCAAAAACGGGTAGGGTATCTTGAATACTGAAGTCGGTTTGAACCCTAGCTGAATAACCGACCTTATTCACTTCTGGAAATGCAGCTACTAACTCTGTACTTACGGCCGTAAATGGAATGGCAAAACTCATCGACTCTTTTAGACGAATAATTTCATTTTCTAGAAGTTTGATCTGATCTTCCTTTGAAGATAGTTCGCTCTTCTTGTTCTCATAAAGTTCAAGCACATATTGCATTGAATTGGGATCATCTGCATCAGATGATTGAATCACCTTAAAGGCAGTCTCCTTTAATCGATCGAACGATTGAAGTCGTATACGCCAAGTAGTAATCACTTCTTCAGGGACTGTGGCAGCACCCAAAAGCATCACACTAATCTCAGAATCATCGCCTTTATTGTAGTCGAGTGTAGCAAATTCTTTTCGATACACTCCCCCATTCTCGAAAGGATAACTCTCTACGGTTTCTCTAAGAAAAGCCTGAGCATCGCGTTTAAATAGAGATTCTTGTAACACTCCATAGAAAGTATAAGTAGCAGGAATCATTACTACAATTCCCGAAATAGAAGCGATTCTAGCGATGGTTCTTCTTCTAGCAGAATTCGCATAGCGCTCCATCGGAAATCTCAAATACTTAATCACTAAGAAGGTTGCAATGGCAATAAAAATGGTATTAATCAAAAAGAGATACAGAGCTCCTAACGCATAGCTAGCATTACCAATAGCCAATCCAAAACCAACCGTACAAAGTGGAGGCATAAGTGCCGTTGCAATAGCCACCCCAAAAATGACACTAGCCATCGTTCCTTTTCTTGCTCTAGCCACCACCAATGCTGTCCCTCCAAAAAAGGCAATGAGTACATCTCTGATGTCTGGCTTAACGCGTGCTAGCAACTCAGAAGATTCATCGCGAAGAGGAAAAATCCAAAAGAATAAAAATGCAGTGACCACAGACAAACCAACCATCACCATAAAATTCTTTAACGAGCGATTAAGTAGATCAATGTCGTTCGTTGCTAGTGAAAACCCTAAACCCAAAATAGGTCCCATCAGTGGAGAGATTAACATGGCTCCAATAACTACCGCTGTAGAGTTAGCATTTAATCCAATAGAAGCAATAAAGATGGAGCAAATTAAGATCCATGAGGTATGCCCTTTAAACGGGATATCTGCAATAATCGAATCCTTAGTCGCTTGCATATCCGTATTGGTACGGATGTTAAGAAGTTCACTTAAAAAGCTTCTTAGAATTTCAAACAGTCCCTTCGCAGACTGTTTAAGTTCAGGGGTGTTGTTCATTTTTCTCGGTCGCTAGTACTCTAGCATTAGGTTGAAACAGATAGCGTTTGCCGGTCTTAACTTCCACGCATTCAATACGTTTGCGTCGTATAGACCCACGTTCAAATATACGCGAGTTCCCGAAATAAAAATGATTTCCTTCAGCTAAGTCAACAATAAATTGAAGAGCATCATCAGAACGATCATATTTCGCTAAAGCACGATCAAGAGATGCATCTGAACTACTTGAAGCTTTCGGGCTTTTAAAATGCCTTGCGAGTACAGGCAGTAACTCAGAAGGGAAAATCTCGGGATTTAAAAAAGGTAACATCAAATGCTTAAAAACACTCTTCCATTCAATCCCATGTGGTTTTATTCTTCTTCCAAATTCAGTAAAAGCAACCAAATGAGCTATTTCATGAATAAGCGTAATTAGAAAACGATATTGATTCTCTGTAGCGTTTACCGTAATTTGATGATTGCCATTAGGAAGCAAACGATAGTCGCCGTGTTTAGTTTTTCTTTGATTAACAATCTTGAGATGTACTCCATGGGTCTGAATGAGTTCAAAACAAGGCATTAAAGCCTTTTCAGGCACATAAGGAGCAAGAATATCAATCATCAATCATAGCATTAAGGGGTACTATTACTGACTTGTAGCACCTTACCATTATACAATTCATGACCGGTGAGTGCAAACTTCGCAACGTATTCACCCATCTGTTGTGCCGAAACGTTGGCTACGAAGTCAGGAAATGCCTTAGCTAGCATTTCTGTATTTACAGCTCCTAAAGCAAGGGTGTTAAAAGCCACGCCTGCATCCTTGTACTCCTCAGCTAATAATTCAAATAGGGTGATTAATGCACCCTTGCTCGAACTGTAGGCCGAAAGACCCGGAAATTTTGCACTGCCTTGAATACCTCCCATAGAACTGATACCTAACACATGAGATCCTCGAACGAATTTATCCTCTATAGCTTGCGTAAGTCTTGCAACCCCGAAAACATTTACCCGATAAATAGATTCAAAATCTTCCACACTAGTCTGGCTAAACGGTTTGTTCAAAAAAGCGCCAGCGTTATGAATCAAGGCATCAACATGACTCCAATCTTTGATTAACTCGTGTAATGAATCAAAATTAGAATTAGCTAGGTCTATGCATACCGATCGAAATAAAGGTAAATCAGCTCCCTGTAATGGGCTTTCAGTGCGAGAAATCGCCACTACTTCATGTCCTTCTTCTAATAAAAATCGAACCGCTTCAAGACCAATGCCTCTACTAGCACCAGTAATAATAATTTTAGCCATAGTTTATAATTGAATTAAAAAGATACAAAAAAGCATTCCTGAAGGGGAATGCTTTTCATATAGATCTATAGCGTTTAGATTATGCCAGTAAGGTAACTGGATGCTCTAAATACATCTTTAACGTTTGTAAGAATTGTGCTCCTGTAGCTCCATCGATGGTTCGATGATCACAAGCTAAGGTTAATTTCATCATACTTCTAGGCACGATTGCCCCATCACGTACGACAGCCTTTTCAACAATTGCTCCCACTGAAAGTATTGCCGAATTCGGTTGATTGATAATCGAGGTAAATTCCTCAATACCAAACATTCCTAGGTTAGAAACTGTAAAAGTGCTTCCTTCCATCTCCGCAGGGGTAAGTTTCTTATTACGTGCTCTTCCGGCCATATCTTTTACAGTAGCACCCAGTTGAGTGAAAGATAATTGATCGGCGTGCTTGATAACAGGAACGACTAGTCCGTCTTCAACAGCAACGGCAACCCCAAGGTGTACATGGTGATTAATGATCGTAGCCTCATCACTCCAAGTGGTATTCACTTGCTTATGCTTAAGCAGTGCCATAGCAGAAGCCTTTAAAACCATATCGTTGAATGAAACCTTAGTATCAGGAAGTTGGTTGATTTGCTGGCGAGCGGCTTTAGCTTCGTCCATTTCAACCTCAACAGTCAAATAGTAATGAGGTGCTGTAAATTTAGACTCTGAAAGACGCTTGGCAATCACCTTACGCATTTGAGAATTCTTAACTGACTCTTTATTCTCCACTCCTGAAGCAGAAACTACAGGTGCAGCAACAGGTTGAGCTTTAGCTGAAGCTGCTGGAGCAGAAACGACTTGTGCCTGCTCTACATCACGGCGAATAATTCTACCGTGTTCTCCAGAACCTTTTACTGTAGACAGATCTAAACCTTTCTCTTTAGCTAATTTTTTAGCTAATGGAGAGGCAAAAATTCTTGTATTTGAAGAAGTGACTTCAGGGGCTTGCGTAGCTGGAGCAGCAGATGCTGTGGCCTCATAGACTGGGGCAGCAGCAGGTGCTTCATTTTTTACTTCAACTGCTTCTTTAGAAGCAGCTGGAGCAGTAGCACCACTTAAAACAGCAGATACATCCGTTCCGGCAGGTCCAATAATTGCTAGTACAGAATCAACAGGTGCTGATCCGCCCTCATCGATACCGATATGTAATAAGGTACCTGAGTAGAACGATTCAAATTCCATGGTTGCCTTATCCGTTTCGATTTCAGCAAGTATATCTCCTTCTTCAACAGCGTCTCCAACTTTCTTTAACCAGCTCGCCACAGTACCTTCTTCCATGGTGTCACTTAGACGTGGCATAGTAACGATTTGTACGCCTGCAGGGACAGCAGCGACTGCTTTCGATTCATTGGCTGGAGCTGGAGTGGCCTCAACAGGCTTCACTTCTTCAGTTGACGCGGCAGCTGGCGCCACTTCACCTCCTAAAAGTGTAGATATATCCTCTCCTTCATCACCAATAATTGCGAGTAGCGCATCAACGGGAGCACCATCTCCTTCAGGAATACCTATATGTAAAAGCGTTCCGTTATAAAAGGATTCAAACTCCATGGTTGCTTTGTCGGTTTCAATCTCTGCTAAGATCTCACCTTCTTCTATCTTGTCTCCTACTTTCTTCAACCACTTCGCGACAGTCCCCTCTTCCATGGTGTCGCTCAGTCGTGGCATGGTAACTACTTCTGCCATTATTATAATTTATGAGATAAAAATGGATAATCCTTTTGCTCGTATACGGTATCGTAAAGTTGTTCGATTGGTGGAAAATCTGACTCTTCAGCAAATTTTTCACACTCTGCAACTAGTTCTCGAACGCGTGCATCGATTACTTTGATATCGTCTTCTGACGCCCATTTCTTATCAAGAATTAGCTCCTTAACTTGTGAGATAGGGTCAATTTTCTGGTATTCTTTTACCTCTTCTTTGGTTCGGTAATGTTGTGCATCAGACATTGAGTGACCTCTATAACGATAGGTCTTTGCTTCAAGGAAAGTTGGTCCTCCACCTGAACGTGCGCGCTCGATCGCCTCACTAATGGCCTCTGCACTTGCTGCAGGATCCATTCCGTCAAAAGCGCTACACGGCATACCATAGCCTAAACCAAGCTTGTAGATATCTGTGTCATAAGACGTTCTTGCTACAGAAGTTCCCATGGCATATCCGTTATTCTCACAGATAAACACAACAGGAAGCTGCCACAGCATGGCTAGGTTAAAAGTCTCGTGTAGAGATCCTTGTCGTACCGCACCATCCCCCATATAGGTAAGGGTAACTGCATCACGATCGAAAAACTTGTCTGCGAATGCAAGACCAGCACCTAAAGGAATTTGTCCTCCAACGATTCCGTGACCACCGTAAAATCTATGTTCTTTTGAAAAGATGTGCATGGAACCACCCATACCTTTTGATGTTCCTGTAACCTTACCGTAAAGCTCGGCCATTACTTTTTTAGGATCAACTCCCATACCAATGGGCTGAACGTGATTTCGATATGCCGTGATCATTTTATCCTTTGACAAGTCCATCGCGTGAAGCGAACCCGCTAGCACTGCCTCTTGACCGTTGTAAAGGTGTAAGAACCCTCTTACTTTTTGTTGAATATATACCGCAGCTAATTTGTCTTCAAACTTTCTCCAGAAGAGCATGTCTTCATACCACTGCATGTAGGTTTCTTTCGTGATCTTTTTCATTGGTACGATTTTGATTGTCGCAAAAATAATATAAAAATCGGTCTTGGCCTTGCTAAAAAGGTCTCTTAAAAATTGTAAAATCGATCCCCAAATTCAAAGGACAGAGCAATTCTTAATGCATTCTCAAACGGGTTTTGCACTTGAGAGGTGGAGAACAAATACGAGAGGTCGATTTTAAGGTTATCCTTACGAGCACCTGCACCGACAGTAGCATATTTTCGATTCGTTATATCTGTGGTATCGTGATAGTATCCGAGGCGTAAAAACAAGTCATCTCTGAAATTATACTCACTTCCTAATGCAAAACCAAGAGCCTTGTTATCCACAGGCACGACAAGGGTATTCGCCTCAAGAGTAACTGAAAGCGTTGAGTCATAATCGAAGATAAAGTCATGACCCAAGCCCATACGAAGCGTGCTCGGCAGGTATTGCTCAACTCCGTCTAAGTCATAAGACAGTGTGGTACCGAAATTGGATAACGACAAGCCCGCTCTCCATCGCGAGTCTGCCCCTTCTCTGATATTTAAATCTGATCGGTAGTAAAACCCGACATCAACCGCCAGAGCATTTGCGGCTCTTGCATCTTGAACCGCTTCAGTGAGCTTTAGGTTAGAACTGATAAATCGAAGACCCGCACCCACTGATAATTGATCGTTGAGCTGAAGACCATAGGCAAAGTCAAGCGCCAGTTCATTCGGCTTTACAATCTGAGCAGGTTCATCAATGGTCTGTCGAAATTCAACCTCTCCAAGCCCGAAATAAGTCAATCCAACCGCGAGTGCACTCACATCGTTTATACGTTGAGCGTAATTCGCTCCCAAGAGACTTACATCGTCGGCGATATTAGCTAGATAAGGAGTGTAGGCAATTCCGAACTCTGCAGAGTTTCCCAACCAAACCAACTTGGCGGGGTTCCAACGTGCTGAGTTAACGTCAGCATGAGTAGCCACACCCGTGTCACCCATACCCGCCGCTCGAGCATCTATCGGAATATTTAAAAAAGGCACCGCAGGGGTAGTGTTGTCTTGAGCAAGAAGTTGGCCTGAAATTAAAAGGCCACTAAGCATTAGAATCGATTTGACAGATCTCATAGTACTGTTTTCTATTTAGCATACAAAGTACAAACATTAGACGAATTAGTATCTTCGTTATACGAACCGTTTTGACATGAAGATTGATAAAATATATCAGCTATTTCAGCAAAGCTCGGGGGTATGCACTGATACCCGAAGCTTAAAAAACAATCAACTGTTTTTTGCCCTTAGGGGCCCCTCTTTTAATGGAGATGATTTTGCCCTAGAAGCAATAAAAAACGGAGCTTCGTACGCTATCGTTAGCGAACATTGCAAAGACAAGAATGATCAAATCATATCCGTAAGTGATCCTCTAAAAACCCTTCAAGAGCTAGCGAGATTTCATCGTGATCAATTTGAAATTCCAGTGATTGGTCTTACAGGAAGTAACGGCAAAACTACGACTAAGGAACTCATTAATGAGGTATTATCGAGCGAATATGAAACGCTTTGCACCCAAGGAAATCTAAACAATCACATTGGAGTACCCCTTACCTTACTAGGACTTCAACCCTCCCACGAAATGGCTATTATTGAAATGGGAGCAAACCATCAAGGTGAGATCGCCGAGCTCTGTAAAATTGCCAACCCAAACCTTGGGTTAATTACCAATTTTGGTAAAGCCCATTTAGAAGGTTTCGGAGGTATCGAGGGGGTAATTAAAGGAAAATCAGAACTTTATCAGCATCTAATTCATGTGGGAGGTGTCATTTTCTTCAACGAAGAAGACTCGATTCAAAAAGAAAAATTAGCTGCTTACGACAATCGTTCAAGCTTTGGTTTAGTCGAAGAAGCCAATATTTATTTAGAACTCCTTCGAACAGCACCTACCCTTACTCTTCAATGGGAGAATCTTGAATTATCTAGCTCTCTTTTTGGAAAATACAACGCTCTAAATATAGCTGCTGCTGTCGCTCTAGGTAGTTTTTTTGAAGTTGATCCGATATCGGTGCAGAAAAGTATAATCAACTACCAAGCAAAAGAAATGCGTTCAGAGGTTCGAACGATTAATGGCAAGCAATTGTTTGTAGATGCTTACAATGCTAACCCCAGTAGTTTAAAAGTAAGCCTTGAAACTTTTAAATCCTTGAATTGGAAGAATACGGCACTTGTAATTGGCGACATGTTTGAACTTGGCGAAGAATCTGACAAAGAGCACAGAGCCATTGTGGATCTAATTATCGCGCTAGGTTTTGATGAAGTTTATTTGGTTGGAAAGCATTTTCAACAAACGGATCACCCGTTCAAGGGATTCGAAACCACTACTAAATTACTTGAAAACTTTCCCGAATCGCTCAGAGACAAAAACATTTATTTGAAGGCTTCGAGATCGATGACTTTAGAAAAGATATTAGATCGACTATAATTTACCAGTCTCCGTACTCTGCCCCGTTTTTAGCCGTCTCAAATAAGGTGATATGCAGTTTGCGATCGCCAATAACCGGTTTAAGTATATCGTAAATAACCTTAGCTAAATGCTCTGTTGAAGGCAATAAATTCTCAAACTCTGGGCAATCTAGGTTCAGATTCTTGTGATCAAAACGCTCCTCTACCTGTTCCTTAATAATACCACCCAATTCACCGAGATCAATAACAAAACCAGTGTTTGGATCCACCTCACCTCTCACTCGAACTTCTAATTCAAAATTGTGGCCATGAAAATAAGGGCTATTGCACTTACCAAAAACCTCTCGATTCTTTTCATCGCTCCATGACGGGTTGTGTAAACGGTGGGCAGCATTAAAATGCGCTCTTCTGCAAATAGTGGCAATCATGGGCGCAAATTTAGATAAATAGATTACACCTTCATCGATTTTTTAGGCCATTGGCACTTCAATAGCTAGAAGTTTAGCATTTGTTTGGGTGCTAATTGTAAATTCATCCGCTTCGGTGATTCCAATAGCATCTCTTCTTCTTAATGCTTCTCCCTCGACAGTGACCTCACCCTCAATCACAAAGAGATAAACTCCATTAGCAGCATTCTTTAAAGTGTAAGTTGTGCTGCTTTGCGAATCTAAATGATTTAAATGCATGAAGGCATCTTGATGTATCCAAACCCCTTCATCTTCCTTATTTGGAGACAAGATCTGTTGCCACCGGTTAGTGCTATCTTCCACTTTTAAAGTAAGCTGATCGTATCGCGGAGTTATATTTTTCACCTTAGGAAAAATCCATATCTGAAGAAATGCAACAGGCTCACTCGCACTCGCATTCATTTCGCTATGCTCCACTCCAGAACCAGCACTCATAACCTGTATGTCTCCTGAACGAATAATGGTCTCATTTCCCATATTGTCCCGATGCTTTAGGTCACCACTAAGAGGAATAGAGATGATTTCCATATCTCGGTGCCCATGAGTTCCAAATCCCATTGAAGGAGCAACCCAATCGTCGTTAAGTACGCGAAGCGCACCAAAATTCATCTGATCGGGATTGAAGTAAGAAGCAAAGCTAAAGCTGTGCGAGGATTTTAACCATCCATGGTCAGCGGAGCCCCGAGAATCTGCTGAAAACAATTTCTTTATCATGTTTTTTGTTTTAAAGATACCCCATAAAAAAAGGGAGACTAAAAAGCCTCCCTAATTCTTAATCTAGATTAATCATCATCTCCGATTTCGATATTTATTGAAATAGAAAGAATCTCATTTCTTCCTATTAGTGGAATAGGCCTTAATTCCGCGATAAATAAAAAAACTGAGCAGAAGATAAATAGCTGGATTATAGCGATAAGCCGCTAAAAAGTCTCCTTGAACTAATGACCACAAAGCTCTGGATAATCCACAACCCCAACAATGATGACCGGTTAACAAGGTAAAAAGACAGGGAATGGTCATTGAAGTGCCCAAGCGATCAGATAGATGTAGGGCAAGAACCTGATAACTCGCTAGAAGTCCAAGCAAGGCGATTTCTACCGATAGCCTAAACTGCTGAACGAATTGGAAGGCCTTGAGCATCCTTGAAATTCCCGGTTACGATAAGAATAAAATCAATAATGGTCCATATCCCACAGCCCCCAAGGGTAATGAGCTGAAGAATTCCAATCGTGGTGTGTCCCGTATAAAAACGATGAATACCGAATACTCCCAAAAACCAACATAACAATAAAGTAGCTAAGAATCGAGAATCGACCGGCAATCCTGATTTGGTAGCATTTCCAAATCCAACTCCGCAATTAGGACAAATCACTGCATTCTTACTTACAAGCCTACCGCACTCATGACAGTACATTTGATGTTCTGATTTGGTTTCCATTAGATCAGTTTTTGGACTATTAGATAAATATCAACCCCAAAATACACAGAATAATACAGATAAAGGCAAGCATACCGATATAAGCGTATCGAAGAGTGGTTATGAATTCCACCTCATCAATTTTTGGTAATAGATATTTACGCCAGAAAAAAACCACTGGCCAAGAGAAAAAATAAGTGTTTGAAGGCGCAGATGAAGTATTTACAGCCGTGACTTTCGGATAATTTTCGAGCACCCTATACACCTCATCAGGCTCTAACCAATTCACCTGTGATTTTTCAAGGTATTCGATTTTCAATTCATAACGATCGTCAATATGGGTAGTTAAATTTTGTAGACTTTGATGAATTGAATCTAATAATCCTAAATCTATAAGACCCTCTTTACTCAATAAATCAAGCGAACGGATAGGCGATCCAAATCTTACAGAAACCTTATCCTTAAATTGCTCTAATCGTTGATAATTAAAACCTACGGGCACTAAAAACACCTCTTCACTAGCATCTTTTCGATAGATCGTTTCAAGAAGGCGAATCACTCCTTTCTTAAGCGGTCGAATACGGCGTTCAGCACCGTGATTGCCTTCAGGGAAAAGCGCTATGGCCTCTCCGCCTATGAGTGCATCGGCCCCTTTTTCAAATAATTCAATATTATTTCGAAGATTTCGACCTCCATCTCTGAAACGAAAAATTGGTAGTAACCCCAGATAATGAAGAACTTTTGAGACTATCGGATTTTTAAAAACACTAGCCCTAGTATAAAAGGTAGTGGACCGCCGATTAAAAGCGGCAATCAAAAGTGGGTCTATAAGCCCATTTTGATGGTTACCTACAAAAATCACTCTACCTCTAGGTATATTCTCAAGCCCATGTATTTCAATCTTTTTAAAATTTAGGTGCAACAAGGCTCGAACAACAGCTACAACCAGTAAACGAACAAAAGGACGAATTCGATCCTGTAGCACCCCCCAAAACAAGCCAAGAAAAAGACCAGAAATAAGATGCCAAACACCCCACAAGGCTGCTATAACTGCCATACCACCAAGGCCATCGAAAAAGGTAAAAATAAGGAGCAACCCAAGACCCGAATTCTGAATACCCGTTTCTATCGCGATACTTCGGCGTGAGTGTCGATCTAGTTTGAAGACAACCGCTGTCGTAAACCCTAGTAAGATCGCTAGGGTATTGTGAACAATCACTACATCAGCTAACTGGACAGCATATTTTCGAAAAACACCCCAATTAGAGGCTAAGGCTATCGCTACCAGAACGATAAATAAAAGTAAAGACAAAGGCTTGAGAATCTTTTCGAGACGTATGGCAAGCGACTTGAACTGATATCGAGTATAGAGTCCTAAGGCGAGAGGGAGTGCAAGAAGCAATCCAACGACTTTAAAGAGATCACCAGGCTCCACTGAAATCGATCTTAAAAGCGAGGCTGATGGTTCATATAGCGAAGCATACCACTGAAAATTCAGCGGAGTCATAACCACTGATAATAAGGTAGCAAAAGCCGTAAGTGTGATGGAGAGGGCTGTATTTGCCTTAGCCAAATGACTCATAAAATTGGAAACATTACCTCCAGGACAGGCTGCTACTAGAAACAATCCGAGAGCGACACTAGGTGCAGGCTTTATCCATAAAACAAAAAGGTAAGTAAGAACTGGTAGTAGAATAAACTGACTAAGTAGACCGGCCAAAACCAATTTTGGAGTTCTAAACAGCTCCTTGAATTGTTTCACTTCGATATCCAAGGCTATACCATACATTACTAGTGCTAAGGCTAGATTCAAAGTCCATAGGGAGTCACTATCGAAGTTGATTTGTATTTGATCGATCATACTGGACTATTTCTGGTCCCTAATTTTCTCGATAACTGCACGTCCGAGCAAGGAAAAACCCGTATTACAAACCACAAGGGCTGCGGTCCCTAACCATATCCAATTCGATGAATTGTTCCACTTACTAATAATAGCTTCACCTAGTAAAGAAAGTCCTAGGCCGATTACTAAAAGGCTAATTACAGAGTATATAAACGATTTTTTCATGATAAGGATTAAAAAATTGAACCCGAGCATGTTCCTTCGTAATCTACACTCACTCCAAAGCGGGAAGCCTCACAAGTATTAGAGTAAGAGAATCCATCGCAACCACAAACGGGCCTATAAATTTCAGGACAAGCGAGCTCTAAATTAAATTCATCCCAAACGACACAATCCTCAGTTACACGCCTATAGGAATAGCTGATTTCATCATCGGCAATCTGAGGGTTATCGATGTAATATATATTTAGCACATCAGCATCCAAATCATAGGTGTAGCTTCTGTTTGATATCAAATCGGTAAGTTCATTGTTTCGAACTCGAATCGGAGTTAATATCTCATTATCAGTGATACCTAGTGGCTGTCCATTCTGATTTCTAGAGAGCACCACGCTGCTTTTAGCTGATATCCACAGCTCATTTACCGTGAAATCATAATCTTCGAAATAACAAAAACAAGAAACCTGTTGTAACTGCCAACGACCTTCTAATTCATCTATTTGAGAATTGGATAAATCATTTTCTTTTAAACAGGAGGATAAACTTGCAGTGAATAGGAGTATAACTGCCCCTTTGAATAGCTTACTTAAAACGTTCATAATGCTCATAGAGATATAGAGGAAGGGCAAGCGAAAATCCCACAAGAAATAGCGCTCCCAGGTATTTAAAAAATTGAATACTGCTTATACTCTTTTTAATGAGCAAATAAATGAGAAAGGCTAAGAAGGTGGTTGCCGCCACGGTGAGATCGGCGTTTAAAATTTTCATCCCTTCATTAGCATTAATCTGCTCAAAAAATAAAGCAGTTGACCAACTCCAGTCGTTAGCTTGCATAAACAGAATGATATGATAATAAGGCCAGGCTACACCGAGCAGACAAAATAATAAAAGCAGTTTTTTCATTTGTAAATCTTTGAAGAAATGGAAATTTACGAAATAAAAAAATCCATGCCTTAAGACATGGATTTTCTGCTTGATGTGGGCCCTACTGGATTCGAACCAGTGACCCCCTGCTTGTAAGGCAGGTGCTCTGAACCAACTGAGCTAAGAGCCCTCACATTTAGGTCTGCAAATATAGAATGTTTTTAATCTTGCCAAAAGAAAAATCGAAAAATTATACGATTTCTGCGACCGTAAAGGTACTTCCACCCACAAAGACGAGTTCATCGGGTGACGCTTCCTCCTTAGCAGCGGTTAATCCAGATGAAACACTGGTAAATGTATCTCCTGCAAGCCCGAAAGTTTGTGCTTGATTTTTAAGAACCTCAGCGGGTAAAGCCCTGTTAATATTGGGAGCCACAAAATAATATCTAGCACTTTTAGGAAACAAAGGAAGTATTTCAGCCAAATCCTTATCAGACACCACCCCTAGAACAATATGCAACTGAGGATATTTTAATTCACCAAGGCGCTTTAATACAAAGGCTAATCCAGCTGCATTGTGGGCAGTATCGCATAATACCCTGGGTTCAATCCACTGCCAACGACCCATTAAACCGGTCGATTGGGCAGCGTTCTTCATTCCAATTTCAAACGCCTGTTCATCAATCACCCATCCTTGTGCGATTAGCTCCTGAATCACTGTGATTACGGTGCAACGGTTTTTTTGCTGATAAGGTCCTTGTAGATCAAAATCCTCGGTATTCAAAAGCCATTGGGGTTGATTCTGCTCATAGGCTTTTATAAGTTCACTGTGCATCACTTTTGCTTGACGCTGAAAAACAGGAAAAGTCTCTTCCTGATATTCACCAATAACTACAGGAATTCCAGGTTTAATAATCCCCGCCTTTTCTAAGGCAATTTTAGGCAACGTATCTCCTAAGAACTCCTTATGATCATAAGAGATGTTCGTAATCACCGATAGAAGTGGGGTAATTACGTTCGTAGAGTCTAGTCTTCCTCCCATCCCTACTTCGATAACAGCAATATCAACGGCTTGTGAGGCAAAGTATTCAAAAGCCATCGCAACGGTTAATTCAAAGAAAGAGGGTTTGAATTCTTCTATGAATGATCGATGTGATTCTACAAATCGAATCACCTTATCCTCTGAAATACAATCACCGTCGATTCGGATACGTTCTCTAAAATCTTTTAAGTGAGGTGAAGTGTATAGACCTACTTTGTATCCGGCATATTGTAATACCGATGCTGTCATATGCGACACCGAACCCTTACCATTGGTTCCAGCCACATGCACGCTTTTGAAAGCCTTATGAGGATCGCTTAAATAATGCATGAATTGAAGGGTCCGGTCCAGCTTCAACTCTAATGCCTTAGCACCATCACGCTGAAAAACCGAGAGTTGACTATATAGAAAATCTAAAGCCTCTTGATAGTTCATGTAATTACTTAGGAGCTACGGCTAAGACAATTGGGTACCCCTCCTTATTAGCCACATCTAGAACATTTACTGCCTTTTTTAAAGCAACATCTTCCTCCGCTCTTAGTATAATGGTGGCATTGGGTGTTTGTTCAAAAGCTCGCTTTAACTCAAGAGCCAAATATTCAGGATTAAATTGGGTCGTACCTATAAAATGTCGACCTCGAGCATCAATGGATACGGCTATAGTATTCGATTGAGTGCTAGCCGCTCCTTTAGCACCGGGTAATGCAATATCAATCGTGGAGGTAACGTTAGAGGTAAGTAAAAAGAAAATTAGCAATAGAAAAACCACATCAGTCATCGAAGACAAACTGAACTGGGTACTAGGCTTTATGCTAGATTTAATTTTCAAGACAAATTCTTTTAAGGTTCTAACGAGTCTAATAACTCGTTACTCAGGTCCTCTAATCTCTTCGTGATACGCGCAAGTACAACAGCTAGTTGGTTATAGGCAATGTAGCTCAGTATACCTACAATAAGACCCCCTACGGTTGTAATCATAGCCGTATAAATTCCGCCTGCTAATGAGGCAATCTCAGCTTGCCCTGAACTCACTGCCATTTCTCTAAATGCCAGAATCATTCCGATCACGGTACCTAAAAAACCTAACATAGGAGCAGCTCCCGAAAAAGTGGCAAGAATTGACGTATTGCGCTCTAGTTCAAAAACATAACCCCCAGCCATTTGCTCTAATGCCTTTTCGGTTTTCTCCGATGAATTCGTCTTATTGTAAACGATCTTAGCCCTTTGTGAAAGTTCATTCATCATAATGCTATCTTCCCCATACAATTCTTTCAAAACCGACCGATAGGTCAAAAAGCGCTCAATCCCTACATAAAAGGTAATGATCAGAAAGAGTAGGAGCAGTAGCATGATGATGGTACTAGCTACCCCACCTGATAAAATCAATGAAATTAGAGATTCAGAGGATTCAGTCGTTTGATTCATAAGTAAGTAATCCTAGAAAAGATAATCTCTCATCGCGATTAGTACTAGACCTCCAGAAATAAATCCGATCAGTGCTAACCAAGCAATCTTCTTTAAATACCAGAAGAAATCAATCTTCTCCATTCCCATAGCAACTACTCCAGCAGCAGATCCGATGATTAACATACTACCTCCGGTTCCTGCAGAATAAGCGATGAAGTGCCATAATGGAGCATCAGGCCCATCAGAAAACATTCCTATCGATGCAGCCACTAGTGGTACATTATCTATAACCGCTGACCCCATACCAAGTAGCAATACAACGATATCGGTATTTGGAATTGCATGATTTAATCCTTCAGCTGCATTAAATAAAATTCCCAAAGACTCTAAACATGCAACGGCCATTAAAATTCCTAAAAAGAATAGAATGGATGGCAACTCAATTTTGGTAAGCGCTTTGTGAACAGGACTGTGATGCCCACCATCAGAAGTCGCAGCAGACATTTTAAATTGACGGTTTGAAAAGATTTCAGCAAATAAAGCTACGAATGCTAATGAGAGCATCATACCCACATAAGGTGGCAAGTGCGTTACTGTCTTAAAGAAAGGTACAAATACGATCGAACCTAACCCTAAATAAAGCATCGTTCCACTGTATTTTGACTTCTCAGGTTCTAATTCTGCCATTTCAATTTCCCCTTGAAAAATAGAAAACCTCGAGGCGATAAGCGTTGGTATTAACATACAGACAATGGATGGTAAAAGAACGCGAGTTACAAGTGAACCAGCCTCTACCTTACCAGCGATCCATAACATAGTAGTGGTCACATCACCAATAGGAGACCATGCACCACCAGCATTCGCATTGATTATAATTAAACCTGCAAAAAATAATCTAAGCTGCTTGTCTTTGATCACTTTCTGAAGAATGGTGATTAGAACAATCGTTGCAGTAAGGTTGTCAATGATTGCAGATAGTATGAAGGCAAGTATGGAGAATATCCATAAAAGCGCAACCTTCGATCGAGTTCTTATAAAGCCTTTAATAGTAGAGAAACCATCAAAGTAATCTACGATTTCTACGATGGTCATTGCCCCTAATAAAAACACCAAAATTTCAGCGGTTTTACCCAAATGATGTAACAAAATCTCATCGAGATGAGTAGGTTCAAGCTCTCGTAATTCTGCATTCACTTCAAACATTGGCAGGTGACCGAGTGCTGCAATAGCCCATAAAAGAGCCATCATCGCCAGGGCGGGGATTAGTTTATCTACCTTAACATTGTGCTCCAGAGTAATGAATAGATACCCCAAGAAAAAAAGTGCGATTATAGCTGTTTCCATAATTGTATAAGTGAATTGCTTAGTTATTGTTGCGGCCCTAATATAGAAAAAATTGAAGCGGCCTTGAAAGGTTTAACACTTCAATCTTGAATGTGAAAATACCAAAATGACCTATCTGAATTTATGACACTATCAAATTTCTAGACATTTTTCTGATTCATTGTGAAATATGTGGGGAATTTAAGGTTAGACCATAAATAATTTATAGATTTCGAAGTTTTCGTAAATAATTTCAATCGTATGGCACTAGAAGCACAAGGGCTCTATTTACCCGAATTTGAGCATGACAATTGTGGAGCAGGATTCATTTGTAGTTTAAAAGGTGAGCGCAGTAATGATATAATTCATAAGGCGCTAGAAATCCTTGTTCGACTGAAACACCGTGGAGCAGTTAATGCAGACGGTAAAACAGGTGATGGTGCAGGAATCCTTATTGACATTCCGCATAGTTTCTATAAATCGAAGGTTTCTTTTGAACTACCTGAACAAGGAGCGTATGCGATGGCAAATGTGTTTCTACCTCAGAAAGAGAACCAACGGGAATTCTGCGAAAACACCTTAGTTTCAGAATTAGAAGCTCAAGGCCTTGAGGTTTTGGGATGGAGAACCACTCCAGTGGATACTTCGGTGCTAGGTGAAATTGCTAAGCAATCTGAACCACTGGTTCGACAGCTTTTTGTAGGTCGTCCGAAAGATATGGATGAGCGCACCTTTGAAATTAAACGATACATCGCTCGTAAAAAAGCAGAACATACGATATGGAACTCTAGATTATCAGAATCGAAAATCTTTTATATCCCGAGTTTCTCTACGAAAATAGTCATCTATAAAGGTCTTCTAATTCCTGAGGATATCAGTGCCTACTACTTAGACCTTCAAGATCCCGAATGTGTTACCAGACTAGCGCTTGTACATCAACGCTTTTCTACAAACACCTTCCCTACTTGGGATCTCGCTCAACCGTTTAGATTTATATGTCATAACGGAGAGATCAATACCCTACGAGGCAATGTTGGTCGAATGCGATCTAGAGAAGATCTTCTTAAAAGCGACTGGTTTGACGATGAGATCAAAGCGATTATTCCAATCATCATCCCAGGCAAGTCAGATTCTGCAAGTTTAGATATGGTTGTGGAATTATTACTGATGACAGGAAGAACGCTTCCTGAAGTAATGATGATGCTGGTACCAGAGGCTTGGGAGAAAAATGAATCTATGGATGCCGACAAAAAGGCATTTTACGAATACAATTCGTGTCTAATGGAACCATGGGATGGTCCAGCGTCGATTCCTTTCACCGATGGAGCATATATCGGTGCGGTTTTAGACCGAAACGGTCTTCGTCCTTCTCGATATAGCGTAACTAAAGATGGATATGTAATTATGTCATCAGAGATAGGTGTAGTTGATGTTGAAACTGAAAACATCGAATCTCACGGCCGATTAGAACCGGGTAAAATGTTCCTTGTAGATATGGAAGGCGGTAGAATCGTTGGTGATGAAGAAGTAAAGAAAGAGATCGTCAGTAAGCACCCGTATAAACAATGGGTAGATGAAAAATTAACTCGTTTAAAAGATATTGAATACGGAGCTTGTGAGGTACATCAACCTTCAGCGAGTTTAGAAACCAGGGCTAAGTTCTTTGGATATACTAGAGAGGACATCAGTCGTATTATTTTACCCATGGCCGAAAACGGCGCTGAACCTATCGGATCGATGGGGTCTGACACTCCTATTGCCGTGCTTTCTGAACGTCCGCAATTACTTTACAATTACTTCAAACAGCTTTTCGCTCAGGTAACCAACCCACCACTAGATGGGATTCGAGAAGAGATGATCACAGACATTAGCTTAACGCTAGGTCGAGACTACAACCTTTTCGAAATTGACGAAAAGCAGTGCCACAAATTAAAAATCCAGAACCCTGTTATCTCTAAAGAAGATTTAGAGAAAATCAGAAGACATGAGGATAATGGAGGTTTCGAAACCGCTACCCTAGACATCCTATATCCTGTAAAAGAAGGGGTGAATGGATTAGAAAAAGCTTTAGAGAAGTTGGTAAAAGATGCTGCCGAGGCCATTGATAATGGGGTATCTATTATCATTTTATCCGATCGTAAAGTAGATAGTGAAAATGCCGCTATACCAGCGCTCCTTGCTTGTTCTTATGTAAATCACGGTCTTGGACGTCTACAACGCCGATCTCTAGTTAGCTTAATTATCGAGTCTGCAGAACCTCGTGAAGTGCATCACTTCTCCTTACTATTCGGATACGGAGCTAGTGCAGTAAACCCATACCTAGTCAACGAGCTAATCACCGCGCAAGCACTGAATGAAGGGTTTAGCTATGAGGATACTGAAAAAGCGATTAAGAACTACAACAAAGCAGTAGGTAAAGGAATTCTCAAAGTGATGAATAAAGTGGGTATTTCAACACTTAATTCATACCGAGGTTCACAAATCTTCGAATGTATTGGCCTGAACTCTATGGTTGTTCGTAAGTACTTCCCTATCACGCCTACGCGAATTGAAGGAATTGGTCTGATGGAGATCGAAAAAGAAATCGCTCTTAGACATGACAAAGCATTTACTACAGATGAAACTCCTGCTGATTTAGATTTAGAAGTGGGTGGGGAATACCGCTGGAGAAGAAATGGGGAGCAGCATGCTTTTGACCCGATCAGTGTTGCTACACTACAAAAGGCGGTTCGACTCAATGAACCAAAAACCTATAAAGAATATGCCAAGCGAATTAATGAACAGTCGAAACGACTACTTACAATTCGTGGATTATTAGAGTTCACCAACTACGACCCTATTCCACTTGACGAGGTTGAACCTTGGACAGAAATCGTGAAGCGATTCAAAACAGGAGCAATGTCATATGGAAGTATTAGTAAGGAAGCTCACGAGAACTTGGCTGTTGCCATGAACCGAATCGGTGGTAAATCAAATTCAGGTGAAGGTGGTGAAGAGACCATTCGTTTTTATAAAACTGAAGACGGCGATTGGAGGAACTCTGCAATTAAGCAGGTTGCTTCAGGTCGATTTGGGGTAACCTCTAACTATCTGACTAGCGCCAAGGAAATTCAAATCAAGATGGCTCAAGGAGCAAAACCTGGTGAAGGAGGTCAACTTCCTGGGCCTAAGGTTAATCCTGACATTGCTAAAACGAGAAACTCAACACCATATGTTGGGCTTATTTCTCCACCTCCACATCACGATATCTATTCAATTGAAGATCTTTCTCAGCTGATTTACGATCTAAAATCAGCGAACAGAGATGCGAGAATCAATGTAAAATTGGTATCAGAAATCGGAGTAGGAACCATTGCCGCGGGAGTTTCAAAAGCGAATGCAGATGTAATTCTAATTTCTGGTTATGACGGAGGTACAGGAGCCTCTCCTCTTACCTCTCTGAAACACGCCGGGCTCCCTTGGGAATTAGGGGTAGCAGAAGCGCAACAAACGCTAGTAATGAACAACCTTCGATCAAGAATTGTTCTTGAGTGTGACGGACAGTTAAAAACAGGACGCGATGTAGCCATTGCTTGTCTTTTAGGAGCAGAAGAGTTCGGTTTTGCTACGGCACCTCTAGTAGCCTCAGGTTGTATTATGATGCGTGTGTGTCACCTAAATACTTGTCCTGTGGGTATTGCAACTCAGAACCCTGAGCTTCGTAAGAAATTTAAAGGACAGCCTGAGCACGTAGTGAACTACATGTACTTTGTAGCTCAAGAATTACGCGAGATCATGGCCGAACTTGGATTTAGAACCATTGATGAAATGGTGGGTCAAGTTCAAAAGCTAGAACGATCAAACGTACTAGATCATTACAAAACAAGAGGCTTAGACTTAAGTCCTATTTTGAAAGTGATTGATACCCCTGAAGGTGTGTCAATCAGAAATACAGAAAAACAGGTAGACGAAACAGCAGATGCGATTGATTTCGAAATATTAAGCAAAGCGCACCCTGCACTCTACCGAAAAGAGAAAACTCAGCTCGAATTCCCAATCAGCAACACCAATCGCGCAGTTGGGGCAATCATTTCGAATGAAGTTTCTAAAATCTATGGAGCAGATGGGCTACCAGACAACACACTACGTGTAGTATTTAATGGATTCGCTGGGCAAAGCTTTGGAGCGTTCAGCACAAAAGGACTCACGCTAGTAGTTAACGGAGCAACCAACGATTACCTCGGAAAAGGCCTTTCAGGAGCCAGGCTCGTCGTTCGTGTTCCTAATGGTTCATCCTTTGAATCACATAAAAACGTAATTACCGGTAACGTTTGTTTATACGGTGCCACTACAGGAGAGGCCTACATTAATGGTCTTGCAGGAGAACGTTTCTGTGTAAGAAACTCAGGAGCTAAGGCAGTCGTTGAAGGAATCGGTGATCACGGTTGTGAATACATGACTGGTGGAGTTGCTGTTATCCTAGGAAAAGTAGGTAGAAACTTCGGTGCAGGAATGAGTGGTGGTCTGGCCTATGTATACGATCCAGACAAAACCTTTAAGGCAGGTGTTAAGAACCCTGATCTTAACTTACTCGCCGTTGAAACCCAAGAAGATCAAAAAGAATTATTCACTTTAGTAGAGAATCACTACAACCTTACGATGAGCCCACTAGCAGAAAAACTGTTAACCAATTGGGAGAAAGAAGTTGGAAACTTTGTGAAAGTATTCCCAGAAGAATATCGTCAGGCACTGATTAGAATCGCTGAAGAAAACCAAACAACTAGTAACTAATGGGAAAGACAACCGGATTTTTAGAATTCAAGCGTAAGACAGAAGGATATCTTCCTGTAGAAGAACGCACGAAGAACTATAAAGAATTTACCCAGCCTTTAAAAGAAGAAGAACTGAAGGAACAGGGAGCTCGTTGTATGAATTGCGGAATCCCATTTTGTCATAGCGGATGTCCATTAGGAAATTTAATTCCTGATTTCAACGATGCCGTATATGAAGGTAATTGGGAGAAGGCATCTCAAGTATTACATTCTACGAATAACTTCCCTGAATTTACAGGAAGACTTTGCCCTGCACCATGCGAAGAAGCATGTGTTCTAGGGATCAACGAAGACCCTGTATCTATCGAAAATATCGAGAAAAACATTGTAGAGACTGCCTTTGCTAACGGCTATCTTCAAGCAATGCCTCCTAAGACGCGCACTGGTAAGAAAGTCGCTATAATTGGCTCAGGACCTTCTGGTTTAGCTGCGGCTCAGCAATTAAACCGAGCCGGACACGAAGTAACCGTTTTCGAAAGAGACGAAAAGGTAGGAGGACTATTGCGATTCGGAATTCCAGACTTCAAGTTAGAGAAAACCATCATTGATCGAAGAATTGCTCTTTTAGAGGAAGAAGGCATACAATTCAAAACTGGTGCTCACGTTGGGGTAAACATTGATGCCAATGAAATCAAAGAAAATCATGACGCGGTAGTACTCTGTGGAGGGGCAACGGTTAGGAGAGGTTTACCTATTGAAGGGGCAGATCTTAAAGGCGTAGTTCAGGCCATGGACTTCTTACCACAAAATAACCGCCGAGTTTCAAATCTTGAAATTAACGGTGAGAAAATCACCGCCGAAGGTAAAGATGTCATCGTAATCGGAGGTGGAGATACAGGATCTGACTGTATTGGTACTTCTAGAAGACAAGGTGCAAAAAGCATTCAAAACTTCGAGATCATGCCAATGGCAACGAAAGACCGTCCTGAAAACCAACCTTGGCCCTTCTGGCCGATGCGCCTTAGAGAGAGTACCTCTCATAAGGAGGGCGTAGAACGTCATTTCAGTATTATGACGAAGCGTTTCTTAGGAAATGATCAAGGAGAACTGGTAGGATTAGAAACGGTAGAGGTTAGCTGGGAATACAAAGAGGGTCGTATGCAGTTAGTCGAAAGAGAAGGATCTTCTAGAACCTGGGATTGCAACCTTGCGCTTCTCGCATTAGGTTTTACAGGATCAGAGAATACCTTAGCAGAGAGCTTTGGTTTAACATTCGACAATCGAGGAAACATTGCTGCTGAGGAAAGCGATTATAAAACAAATGTACCAGGTGTATTTGCTGCTGGGGACCAAAGAAGAGGACAATCCCTTATTGTTTGGGCCATTTCAGAAGGAAGACAAGCAGCACACCATGTAGATAAATACCTTATGGGTGAGAGTCACTTACCCTTAAAGGGAGATGGAGATTTACCACGCGTTTAATAGAAATTGTTTACGAAACAAAACAATCATCAATCAACCGTTCTTTTGAACTAGCGTGAGTGAGCAGAGGGCCCCGAAAGGGGTCCTTTTTTTATCTACACCTCCCATAATATAAGGTATAAAAAAAGCCCCTCACAGTAATGTGAGGGGCTTGAGGATGGCGGCGACCTACTCTCCCACCTTTTGGGGCAGTACCATCGGCGCTGATAGGCTTAACTTCTCTGTTCGGGATGGGAAGAGGTGGACCCTATCGCCATGGCCACCAAAGTCTTAAATACTTTAATGATATGACATATATAGAGACGAAAGCAGCAAGCTGCAATATGGTCTAAAAATCAAATTAATCTTGAAGTGATAAAGCGTTTTAAAGGTGCACAAGGGACTGTGCAAGTATACGAGCAATTAGTACTACTCGGCTACACACATTACTGCGCTTCCACCTATAGCCTATCAACGTGGTCATCTCCCACGACTCTTAAAAGAAATCTCATCTTGCGGCGGGTTTCGCGCTTATATGCTTTCAGCGCTTATCCCATCCCAACATAGCTACCCAGCAATGCCCTTGGCAGGACAACTGGTACACCAGAGGTTAGTCCAACTCGGTCCTCTCGTACTAGAGTCAGATCCGCTCAAATTTCTAACGCCCGCAGTAGATAGAGACCGAACTGTCTCACGACGTTCTGAACCCAGCTCGCGTGCCACTTTAATGGGCGAACAGCCCAACCCTTGGGACCTTCTCCAGCCCCAGGATGTGACGAGC
>JAAZVY010000051.1 GCA_018623195.1 Flavobacteriaceae bacterium
GTTTGTAGCGCTTTCTCTTTTTGAGCGGTATTAATAACTTGCTGTTGACTATAGGAAATAGTGCTAAAGAAGAATAACCCGATAAGAACGAACAACCTAGTCTTCATCAATCCAGAATTCAGGTTTGATATTTGATCCTATTCGAGTGCAATCTCCACAGAAAGGTAAAACCATGACGAAAGGTCCTTCTGAGCCCGGTTCTGTTGATGCAAAATAGATCAATTCGTCTGACTTGATTGCCTCAAGGAGTGGGCGATTACCCATAGTCCCGCTGATCGAAGGAATACTAGTTTGACAAGCATAGAAATAATTCGGACGATTCCCATCAGGGTAGTAGTCTCTGTAATTCACAAACACTCTTCTAGAGTCTACTCCTGAAACTTCGAAGTATCCTAATACTACTTCTTCAGGATTAGATTCAGAGTAGATATTGCTATTGATTTGACCCGGTTGAGATTGAGTAAAAACGGTGGTTGAAGCATCTGAAATCTCTTTCAAAGACTGATAGTAGGCATAGGTTTGGGCGTCTACTGCATACTGTTTTACTTCGATGCTATATCGATACATACCTTTCGGGTCATATTTCTTTAAGAATCTTACGGGTAAATCTCTGATTTCATCCGATTGAAAATTATAGGTATTAACCAGGTTGATACGGTTAGAATTGAAATTACCATAGCATTCCTTCTCTTCGGTTTCGCGTAAAATGGCTCGAACGTCGATGGTGTGAAACCCTTCGGCGAAAATAACCGCATCATAGGCACTCCAGTAAGGCGCTATGATTTTATACGTTTCTTCGTAATCAATGCGATAATAGTTGCCTTCAGAGTTTGAGTTACTCGAACTTAATTCAAAAGACAGCCCTTCTTCATTATCTGAATTTACCCCTTGACTTACTGAAAAATCGTCGATAGAGACGCCTCCCACCAAAGACTTAGTCTCGGAGCTGTAGCTGCGACCGTCTGCTGTAGTAATTGAAAGTTTATAAGAAACTCCGACTTCGGCTGCAAATGCGGTAACCGATCGATATTGACCCTCTTCAACTTCTTCGAAAGGATAATTTTGTTCGTTAGAGCTCAAGACAACCACAGCCCCTTTTTCTGCTGGAGCTTCTTTAGTATCAAACGGATAGGTCCTGCTCAGTGTAATTTGTTGATGCTTCAACTCATCGGTAATAATCGCATGAACCACCAGATTGCTCTGGTCATCTCCAAAGTCAATAGACACCTCTTCGACACAAGCCGAGTTCAAGACCAAGAGGAAGCTAGCTAGTATTATTTTTAAGTAGCTCTTCATTTTCAGAACTTTAAGTTATAAGAAATAGACGGGATAGCCCTTGCAAAGATGGAAACCTGATAGGCTTTAATTCGATTGTCTTCATTGACAAAAAACATTGAATAAGGATTATTTCGTCCGAGAATATTATAGACCGAAATACTCCAGAAACTGTGAGCGAGTTTATTGAGCTTGTGATTGCCTTCTACATTGAATCCAATATCAAATCTCATGTAGTCGGGAATTCTAAATTCATTTCTACGACTATAGGTCACATAGGTTACCCCGTTTAAATCGTATTTCCCTGTAGGGATGGTGATCGGTCTACCGGTTTGGTAGGTAAAGTTTCCTGAAAGACTAAATCTTCGAGTCAACTTGTAATTAGCTACGACATTTAAATCATGAGGCTTATCGAAATTTGAGGCAAAGAAGGAGCCTTGATTTACGCGCTCTGATGGGTAATCGCTATTTAGTCTTATCAGTGATCTTGAGTAGGTGTAAGAAATCCATCCGTTCAGATCTCCTCTGTTTTTTCGAATCATGAACTCAGCTCCGTAAGCTTTACCGTCACCTTGAATGAGTTGGGTCTCGATATTAGGAACAAGTTGTGTGTTGGCCCCTGTCTTAAGATCAGTCAAGTTCTCATATTTCTTGTAATACAAATCGAAAGTCAAGTCATATGCATCACTTTCTTCTCGGTAGGCATATCCAAAACTGACTTGCTGGGCCTCTTGAGGGCGAACATATCTATTAGATAACCTCCATGAGTCAAAAGGAGAAGCAGCTGTGTTGTTGCTCAAGGTATGAAGGTATTGGTAGGCGTTATTTACGCCAAGTTTAATCGAGGCATAGTCACTTACTAGATACCTCGCACTTAACCTCAGTTCAGCCCCGAAAAAGCTTGATTCAACCTGGCCACTTTCAACGCGCTCGCTTCCCGTGATACTAGAACCTAAAAGTGGAAGCCCCGATTCATAGGTGTTGATGTCTTTTGGGCCAAGGGATAAATAGTAGGGGAGTCGAATTGCGCCATTGACTTCTAGTTGATCATTCACCTGCCATACATCTGAAGCGAATAGCGCTCCTTCAATGGCCTGTTCATTCTCTAATTGCAAGGGTTCGATTTGATCTTCAACGGTTCGCGGTTCAAGACTGCCGGGCTGTATGTTATAAACACTAGTGGTATTACCGTATTCGATTTGGTGTCTTTCGCTGATTTTCGATAAGGAAGTAAGAAGATTGATGTGATTAATACCGTAGTTCTGAATAAATCCGTTTTGAGCGTTTCCAGAATAATCGATTTGATGTCGATAGTCAGAAACCGATGCAGTCGTCTTAAAGACCTTGTTTCCCAAGTTCTTTCGATAATTCACGCTAAGCATGAGATTAGAATAGGAGAATAGGGAGTCGCGTGTAGCATTGAACTGATCCTTAGAATAATAGCCGGTGACATCTAACTTTGACCCCTTTTCATTTTCGACATGAATTTTATTAATAACATCGTAGAAGTTGGCCTTCGTATTTTGTAGGTTTTCGTCATTTAATCGTTTCAGAAGCCAATCTGAATAGGCACCACGCACTCCTGTAATCATCGATGATTTTCCTTTGCTCAGTGGAGTTTTAATAACACCATTGAAAGTTACAGGCCCTAGTGATAACTCACCCGAGGTTTCTTCTAAATCGGGATCTTTAGTACGAAGATCAAATACTGAAGATAATCGCCCTCCGTAGGGTGCAGGAACACTCCCTTTGTAAATGTTTACCTGGCCAATAGCTACAGGATTTAGCGCCTGAAAGATCCCAAAAAAGTGGGTAGGATTGTAGATTACCCCTCCATCTAAAAGATTGAGGTTTTGATCGGGCTTTCCTCCCCGAACATTTAAACCTGTTGCTCCTTCGCCTGCAGAACTGATCCCTGGTAGGGTAGCTGCAACTTTTAGAACGTCTCGTTCGCCAAGCACGAGAGGAATTGTTTTCGACTCTTCAACATCGATATTTTCTACACCCGTTTCACTCGAGTTTACCGGGTTGATTCGACTTCCTAGAAGCACTACTCCTTCGAGATTCTGAAAGGCTTCAAAAAGCTGAAGGTCGAAACTGCCATCGCTGAAAACGGTAACGGGTTGTTCAAGTGATTGAAATCCTGCTGCGGTGATATCGAGTAGGTACTCGCCCCTCGGAACCCTTAATTCAAAAAAACCGTTTTGGTCTGTAATGGCATAGGTAGCGTTTTCACCTTTAGTAGCGACTACAGCCCCTTCAATCCCTGAATTATTTTCTCCGTTTAAGATGGATCCGGTAAGGGATATCCAGTATTTCTGAGAAGAGCCGCCTTGTTTTCCGATCACTAAGTTTTTAATCACCTCGTTTTTAGTCGGTTCAAATTTCTCTTGAAAACTGGGAGTAATCGTTGAAGAGTTTTGAATAGAATCGTTTTTTGTAGACTTGAAAAAACCTTCAGGAAGCTCGTCATAAATCTTTCTATAGCGAGTAATAATGATCTGGTCTTCTAGGCGATAATAGTTAAATATAGTTTCTTGAAAGAGTTCGTCAAGGAGTTCTTCAATAGTGAGATCAGTGACTTTAAAAGAACTGGTTTTTTCGTCGAACCAAGTCGCAGCGTATTTGAAATCGTACGGAGTTTGTTGATCAATAGCGCTAATGATCTCTTGTAGGCTAGCTTTCTCAAAATTGAAAGAGTAGGTTTTCTCCTGAGCATGAGAGGAGAAGAATACCAAGAGAAATAGGATATAGAGATACTTTTTCAATTTCGATGGATTGCGTTTAATAGAGCCCTAAGATATTTTGAGGCATCCTTCTTTTTATTGTCCTGCCAACTTTTTGACCAAGCTTTAATCTCCTTAGATCGATTTGGAAAAAAACTCTCTAGGCTAATCGCATCGCTTTTATCCCAACCCTCATTACTTAGAATGTATAGTCGATCTTTGGGGTTGAATTCGTAGTATCCGACACGGTCATCCAATTTAAAACTCAATAATTTTCTGTGGTAGACCCAGATCTCCTTCTGATCTAACTTCTCGATAAATTCTAAAAAATAATCTGATCCATCGATTGTTTTTTTAACGAATACTCGATTGTTGATTTTAAAAGCTTGAACTCGATTCATATCAACAGCTACCTGCGTAACCCCATCTGAATTGGGATGAAGAAGCGCCAGCTGCTGTTCAAATAAGTCAAATTTTAATTGCAATCCGCTATATCGATCATGATCAAAAATGAGTTCTCCTTTTTGAAATTCGAAGGTTCCCAAAAATTTGTGTTTGTCATTTAAGATTCGATGAGGGTCGATGTAACGTTTTCCTTGAAAGGGAGCTGAGTAAATCGCTGCATTCAAATCATCTGCCCATGATAAATCGATTGTCTTGTCGAATTCATGCTGAGCACTAACCATACAAATGGAGAATAGCAGAAGCAGTGTCTTCAGATAAACAGCGGGACGGTTAGGCATTGAGGCTATTGTGAATTACTAATGTACTACTATTTGAATTAGGCCTGTTTTTGAAATACGCCGAACAAGAAGTTTTGGATGCCTCCCATAGGAGTGATGTGATCTACTCTCAAAGTTTTCATAGTTTCAAGCTCAGCGTTTGCCATACACTGTTGTAAGGCCTCCTCGTTGTATTGTTTGATATCCAGAGCGCTGCATTTTTCTGGACCCTCTGTAGAGAATCCTCCTACGATGGCATATCCTTCTGTGGCCTTCTTAAGGATACTTAGATATTGATTAATCGCATCCTCTGTGATTTGAAAGTGAAACGAGGCCCGATCATGCCAAAGCGTATAGGTAGTATCAGGACTGAAGTCGAGAATATCTGAAACCACCCACTTCACCTTGTTTGCATCAGACTGTAATCGTTCTTTAGCTCTTTCAATAGCGGCAGCTGATATATCGAGAACAGTTAAGTTTGTATATCCTTCCTTTAATAGGTAATCGACAAGATGACTATCACCTCCACCTACATCGATGATGCTCGCGTCTTTTGAAAGGTTAAGTTCTTCAATAAGCCCAATCGAAGTGGTTGGAGTTTCTTGTGTCCAACTTACCTCGTGGGGCTGTTTTGTAGTATAAATATGTTCCCAGTGATCTTTAAGGTTGTTTTCCATGACTATTCTGTTTTCCAATCCCAAAGTACGATATCCCACTCAGCATTTCCATATTCGATTTTGTGAATGGTTTGAAATCCAGTTTTTAAATGGGTTCGAAGTGATCGAGGGTTATTGCAATCCACGTCTGTGATGCAATAATCGAAGGAGCCTGAGTAGCTTTCTTGATACTTCTTATAGAGTCCTTGGGCGATTCCCCGCCTACCATAATCGCTATCCACGCAAAGTTGTCCAACCACGGTATAGTTCGCGTTTTTGAGCGGATGGTTATCAAAATTGAGCTTGTTGATCTGATCAAATAAGTCATCGAGCAGATCGTGGCAGCCAATAATTCTGGGATCCGTGACCAGGGCATATCCGACTACCTTGTCGCCCTCTTTTGCGATAATGGACGGAAGTAAACGGTGCATTTTTTCGAGTAGTGAGATCTCATATTCTGCGGTAACAAAACCGGTCGTTTCCCGAAGCTCAGGGGTAATAGATTCTTTCTGATGTCTTTTTTGAATATCCTTAATCTGTCGAATTTCATCGAGGGATTTTGTCAAGTGAAAGGTGATTGGTTGATTCACAGAAGGTGATTTTTTAAAAGATTAAGGTAGGCGATTTCTTGATGTTGAAGATTTTATGTAACCGTAATTTTGTTTATACTTTTTTAATTCTTGTTTAAGAATTTAAAAGTATCTTTAAACAAAAAAGTTATGTTACGACTAACCACACTATTTGTAGTCTACTTTTTATTGGCTGTAAATCCTTTGGATGAAACTCAGGAGATCCAAGGAAAGGCAACCTATTACTCTAAAAGTAAAATGGATTTGGGTTCATGGGGTGCACGAATGAGTGAAGCTCAAAAGAAACAAATTCAAGCGCGTTTAAAGAATCGATTAGAGAAGACATACACCCTCTATTTCAATAAGACCGAATCTGTGTTCACTGAAGATTATCGTTTAGATGCTGTAAGTGGTGCAACTGATAGTTGGGGGAGTAATTTTGCGCGTGGACAACAGTATAAGAATATTGTAGATAGCTCTTTAGTTCAATCTCAAGAATTCTATGGTAAAAAGTTTTTAGTTAAAGACAACTTACAAGAATTTCAGTGGGTAATGACCAAAGAGACCAAGCGTATTGGTAATTACCTATGTTTTAAAGCGATCGCTACAGTTCCTACTAACGATTTGAACTGGTTTAATTTCTCGTGGAATGACTTACAAAATACCGAGGAGAAGAAGGAGATAGATATGACTCCTGTAGAGGCATGGTATACCCTTCAAATCCCAATTGGCCATGGTCCTGCAGAGTATTGGGGATTACCTGGTTTTATTCTTGAGGTAAGTTCAGGGAATACTACCATTCTCTGTTCAGAGATCATTATTAATCCGCAAGATAAAATTAAAATAAAGGCTCCGGAAAAAGGAGAGATAGTAGGAATTGATACGTATCGAGAAACAGTTAGATCCAAGATGCAAGAAATGAGAAACGGTTATAGTAGAAGAAGAAGAAACTAATGCAGTACCTAACTAGACTTTCTCTGACCGTTTTGTTATTGCTTTCGGCGATTACCTTAACTGCCCAAGTTAAATTTCAAGGAGTTGTTCGCGATACTGTGGGTAAACCTATTGAAATGGCAAGTATTGTCCTCATCAAGAAAGCTTCTGAAGAAGTGATTTCTTATGGTATTACTTCTGAGGATGGTAAATTCTCTATTAAGGCGGAGCCAAACACCGCCTTTGAAGCACAAATAAGTGCATTTGGTCTTCGAACAATCACAGAGCTCATTGATTTTAAAAATCAAGATATCTTTAAAGAGTATATAATGACCAATAACATTGTTCTTGACGAGGTTGTGGTGAAACTACCGGTCACAGTAAGTGGCGATACGATTAGTTACGATGCAGACTCATTTAAGAACGGCTCAGAACGAAAACTAGAAGACATTATAGATAACCTTCCGGGTGTTGAGATCAACGATAATAATCAAATCGAAGTTGAGGGAAAGGTCGTTAATAAACTCTTAGTGAATGGTAAAGAGTTTTTTGAAGGGGATACTAAGATAGGAACGAAAAATATCCCTTCAAATGTTGTCGATAAGATTCAAGTACTTCGCAACTATTCTGAAGTTTCACAATTAAATTCTGTTCGTAGTTCACAGGATAACGTAGCTATTAATATTCAATTGAAGAAAGGGAAAGAGAGTTTTGTTTTTGGAAATGTGACCGCAGGAGGAGGTAATTCACCTAGCGAAGACTTGTATGTAGTTCAGCCTAAAATCTTCTATTATAATCCGAAGTATAGTATTAATTGGATCAGTGATGTGAATAATATTGGAGAGATAGCGCTAACGCGTCGAGACATACAAGGATTGACTGGAAGATTTCAACCAGGTAACACGAAAAGTGGAACCCAAATCAACCTAGGTAATAACAATCTTAATTTCAATACCAATCAAAACAATGCCCTTTATATAGAGAATAAGTTAAGCTCAATTAATTTCAGCTATTCTCCGAAACCTAACTTAGATCTTAGTGGTTTTGTAATTTATAATTACAACAGAGCTGACTCTAGACAAGATCGATTGATTCAATACACTGACTCGAGTCTCAACGTTCCTGATGAAGAAACTCAGGAAATAGGAGAAGAGCGCTCTAGGCAACTCGTGGCAAAATTTGGAGCGAGCTTTAAACCCAATGTAAATCATCAATTAGACTATGATTTTTTTGCTCGTGTCTCAGATGATGCTCAACTGATTGGTACCTACTCTTCAGTGGTTGGAAATACTGAGGAGAATGAAACGATTACTCCTGTTTCTTTCAATCAAAACCTTAATTATTATTTAACCTTATCAGAAAATGATATCCTCTCACTAGAGATTGAACATGTGATAAGGGAAGAAAACCCCTATTATAATGCTCTTTTAGAAAATAACGAGCTTGGTGTCTTTCAATCTACCGCAACTGCCCTTGGGTTTAATCTTGATCAATCAATTTTTGATATTGGACAGAATAGAGAGATTATCTCAAATCAGTTTGATGGGAAAATTGATTACTATCATATCATAAGTAGTAAGGCAAATCTAAATATCACCCTTGGTGCGATTCGTAGTAAGCAAACCTTTGATTCAGAGATCTTTCAAATCTTAGATAATGGCAATACCAATAGCCTAACGTCAGAGACATCCGTTTTTGCTACAGTGAATAATACAGAATCTGATTTTACCGATTATTACGCGGGCATGTA
>JAAZVY010000052.1 GCA_018623195.1 Flavobacteriaceae bacterium
AGTAACTCATATTGTGAGTTATACAGCTGATTTTCAGAAACAACTCCGTACAGAAAACAGTCTAAACCTCGCTTCGAAACTTCACTAGAGTCTTGCAGCTTTAAGCTCCCGGAGGCTGTATTGCGCGGATTCATAAACTCTGGCAACCCTTCAGCACGCCTTTTTTCATTTAATCGGTTAAATGCACTTCGGGCTAAAATGACTTCACCCCGAATATCAAAGTCTTCAGGAAAGGGAGCGTTAAGTTTTAATGGTATGGTTTTTATAGTTCTAACATTGATCGTTATATCATCGCCTTGATTCCCATCTCCTCTTGTTACAGCCTCGATCAATTCACCGTTTTTATAAGTAATCGAGACACTAGCCCCATCGTATTTCAACTCGCAGCAGTAGGAAAGTTCAGCGCCAAATAGTGTAGGATCTTGACTTAATCTTTTTTGAATCCTACCTATCCATTCTTTGATATCTTCAAGCGAATAGGAATTATCCAAGGAGAACATCGGAAAGCGATGAGTTTTAGTCAAAAAATCCTTAGTAACTCCACCCCCTACACGCCTGGTTGGTGAATTTGGATCTGCCAAATGCGGATAAGCCTGTTCTAAAAGGCTCAATTCCTTTAACAACCTATCAAACTCGTAATCAGAGATGATTGGCTGATCCTCGATGTAATATCGTCGATTGTGATCTATTAATTCCTGGGTAAGTTGGATGATGCGTTCTTCTGGTTTCATTGCTTCTTAGATAGCTTTAGCATTCTAAAATTCATTCTAAAATCATCTCGTGATTCTACTATGAATTCAGGGGAGTATAAATCAATCAAATCTTGTTTTAGATACTGATTGCATTCTAGATACATCACGGCGTGATCTTGGGTGCATTGATTAAAGATATATCTCAATCGCTCGTAAAATACCAACGGATCGTTATCGCTCACAAAGAGTGCCGTATGAGGCTCTTTACCTAGTACGTTTAAATGCATTTCTTTCTTTTCTAAATCTCTGACATAGGGAGGGTTAGATACTATTACATCAAATTTAACTTCAGGTTTAAAATCAAACAAATCCTGTTTTATCCATTGAAGATTAGACTGATAAATCTCATCATTCTCCACGGCGTATTTGAGTGCCTGTTCACTAATATCAACTCCCGTTATACGGGCCGATTCTAGATGCTTTGAGAGCGCTATTGAAATCGCGCCACTACCGCAACAAGCGTCTAACACTCTTAAATTACCCAGGGCTTCAAAGTCTTCTAACACCCAATCTACCAACTGCTCCGTCTCAGGTCTAGGAATTAATACCCCTTCACCTACTTTTAACCTTAATCCGTAAAATTCAGTATAACCGAATATGTATTGATACGGATTACCGAGGGTCAATTGATTCAAGTAATTTTCAAAAAGCTTTTGTTTGTCACTCCTAATCTCTCGTCTTTTATCTGATATTTCTGAGGGCCAATGATCCCCGAAATACTCCTGGTAGGCATATTTGCATAAGCTAGTAATTTCCTGATTTGAATACAGAAAATCTAATTCTCTAAAGCATTTATTTTCAAATTCTTGTATGCTCAAATTTCAAGTATTAAATGAACAGGACAAGAAGTGTGACCCGTCCCCCCGAGAGGACCATTTAAATAGGTAAAACCTAAATGTTCATACAAGCCAATAGCTGATTTCATCTGAGGCAGTGTTTCAATATAAGCTTTCGTATAGCCCGCACGTTTGGATTCTTCTATTAGCTTTAGCAGTAACCTCTTTCCGATACCCTTGCCTCTTAATTTTGGGTCAAAGTACATTTTCTGAATCTCACACACTTCCTCTGGCGCCCCAGGAAGATCTCCATATCCACCCCCTCCTAATAGCTCTCCGTTATAACGAATTACATAGTAATCTCTCTTTGGGTGATTGTAATAAGAAAACAAATCAAAAAGATAAGGGTCTGCGTATGCCGTCCCTGTTTTAGGGGCATTCATCTCTTCTAAAACCCTCTTAATCAACTCCCCAAGTTCTTGACTATCCTCGGGTTGAATTAAAGATATTTGAATCGATTCTAACTGCATCTCAAATCTTGTTTTCTTTCTCTATTTTTGATAGGTGAAGATACATGAATTCTACATGAAAAGGGCCTTAGAACTGGCATTAAAAAACAGCCAAGGAGCTAGACCAAACCCTTCGGTAGGAGCCGTTATCGTATCAGAAAACAAAGTTATCGGTGAAGGATTTACCTCGAACTACGGAGGCAATCACGCTGAAATCAACGCCCTTGATCAAATTAAAAAAGAAGACTTATCTCTTTTAAATAAGGCTACCCTCTATGTCACCCTCGAGCCTTGCTCGCATACTGGAAAAACACCTCCTTGTTCTTTAGCAATTATTCAATCCGGAATCCCCAAGGTAGTTATCGGTTGTCAAGACCCTAATCCTTTGGTTTCAGGCAAGGGTATTACCCTATTAAAAGCTTCGAATATCGAGGTGACGACTGGTGTACTAGAGAAGGAATGCGCTGAAGTTCATCGTCAATTCTTAACTTTTATTAATCATAAAAGGCCCTATATCACTTTAAAATGGGCCGAGTCTAAAGACGAGTTTATCGCTCCATTAAAAGAGCAACAATCAAAACCTGGTTCTTATTGGTTATCTCAACCTTTATCAAAACAGTGGGCTCATAAATTGAGAGCCTGCTCAATGGGTATTGTAATCGGTGCCGAAACCTTGCGTTACGACAAACCCTCGTTAAACACTCGAATTTGGGCTGGTAAAGACCCTGAAATACTAATTATCGGAGGAAAACTAACTGACCTTCCTAGTAGTTGGCTCAATAAGCAAGTTTCGATAACGCAGTTTACCAGAATTCCTGAAAAACGAAGCTCAAGTATTCAACAAATCGCTACAAAGGACTCATCCAAAACCTTAAACTTACTGCTCAATCATTGTAAAGAGCATCAAATACAAACACTACTCGTTGAGGGAGGATCACAGGTAATTAATCAGTTTTTGGAACGCGATCTTTGGGACGAAGCGATTATTTTCAAAAGCAACGCTAACCTAACAGATGGCGTAAAGGCTCCAAGCATCGATCAAAAGCCGCTGAAAATCATGAGTTCTGCAAGTGACAAAGTGATTATTCACAGAAACCATGCAAATCAATGAATGGCTCCGAATATCTAGAAATAACAGAGGAAAAAGGACCTTTCATTTTCAAAGATCGCGGAAGCAAATTCTATGGATACGCTGCGCCATTTAATCACTTAGAGGACTTTAAATCAATGATCGGGCACTTCAGACTTCTATACCCCAAAGCGAATCACGTGGTATCTGCCTATCGAGACCAACCTCAAAAAAATCAAACCTTTTGCACAGATGACGGGGAACCAAAAAATAGCTCGGGACCTCCTGTTTTAGGTCAGATTATTCAACATAATCTATATAATACCGCGGTATTTGTAGTTAGAGAATTTGGAGGAACACCACTCGGTATACCTGGCTTGATTGGCGCTTATAAATCCGCTGCAAATGGCGTACTCTCAGAGTGTAAAAAAATAAAAGTGACCCCTTCAAAAGACTATTCGGTACAAGTCAACTATACCGATGAGAGATGGCTCACAACAATGATTGAAAAGCACGGTGGTAAAATCAAATCTACCAGTTACTTAGAACTCATTTCGATAGCATTCACCATTCCCTTAACAACCAATGAACTTTTTCTTTTAAAGTTAAAAAATAACAAGCGGTATGTTGATCTAATTATTTCTGAATCAGAGAAAGCAGACTAGCTGGTATTTTAATCGGCTTAAACGAACTAGAATCGGTAGCGACCAACGTCACATCTCCCTTAACTAGAAGTCGCTTATTTTCATCGTAGATTTTGTTCTGAAACACCAAGGATGCACCCCCAATTTTAACTAGCTCAGTCTCAATAGAAAGTAACTGATCATAGCTTGCCGGAGCCTTGTAACTGATACTAACATTTACTACAGGAAGAAGTACACCAGAATCTTCTAATCGAGCATAGTCAAGCCCTTTATTGCGTAACCATTCGACTCTACCTAACTCAAAGTAAGACAAATAGTTAGCGTGATAAACAATTCCCATTCGATCGGTCTCTTGGTAACGCACTCGAACCTGTATATAATGTGTATTCAACGATGAATTTTTAAATTAAATCAACAACATTTGAAGGTTTCTTATTTATGCTAAAAAAACTTAAAAACAAATACCTAAATAATTTTTTTTTAAGCAAAGAAGTAAACATATTTGTTATTCCAACGATGGGTCTGCTTTTCCAGTTTATTCAACCCTTCGAAACGTTAACCTTTAAGTCTACATAATTAACAGTGAAGATGTCTGCTGAACATGTTTGGAATAAATGTTTGTCCTTTATAAAGGATAATATCCAACCTCAAGCATACAAGACATGGTTCGAACCTATCTCTCCTGTTAAACTACAAGACAATGCACTGAGTATTCAAGTTCCTAGTAAGTTTTTTTACGAATGGCTTGAAGAGCACTATGTGAAATTATTAAAGGTTGCGCTCCGCAAAGAACTGGGAGAATCAGCAAAGCTTCTCTATGTAATTAAAATGCAAAATGAGGATGCCACTTCACATACTGAGCAAATACCTAGTAGACACAAAAGCGCATTTTCTACACAAGAACTCGATGTTCCGATTGTACAGAAAGATCCTGGATTAAAGAATCCTTTTGTCATACCCGGTATTCGAAATATTAAAATTGATTCTCAACTCAATACTTCTTACAATTTTGAGAGTTTCTTAGAAGGAGAATCTAACCGTTTGGCTAGATCAGCTGGTCAAGCCGTTGCGAATAAGCCCGGGGGTACTTCATTTAATCCGCTACTCATCTTTGGTAATGTAGGTTTAGGAAAAACCCACCTATTGCACGCCATTGGTGTGGATATCAAAGAAAAGCACCCTGATAAAACCGTACTATATATTTCTGCAGAGAAATTCACCCAGCAATATATCGAGTCAGTAAAGAATAACACTCGAAACGATTTTATCCACTTTTATCAACTGATCGACACTTTACTGATTGATGACGTTCAATTCCTGGCGGGTAAGAGTGGAACTCAAGATGTATTCTTCCATATCTTCAATCATCTTCATCAAAACGGCAAACAGGTAGTTTTAAGCTCTGACAAAGCCCCTGTAGATATGCAAGACATCGAACAGCGCCTACTATCGCGCTTTAAATGGGGACTTTCTGCAGAACTTCAGCAACCAGATTATCAAACAAGAGTAGCCATTCTTAAGAATAAGTTATACATAGATGGTATGACGCTACCTGAAGACATTATCGATTACATTGCCCAAAATATTAAAAGTAATATCAGAGAGCTCGAAGGTGCTATCATCTCCTTGATCGCTCAAGCATCTTTTAATAAAAAGGAAGTAACTATAGAGCTTGCTCAGCAGGTGGTAGATAAATTTGTTAAAAACACTAAAAAAGAAGTCTCGATCGATTACATCCAGAAAATGGTGGCTGATTATTTCGAGATGGACCTTGATACCCTGCAATCCAAGACTCGAAAGCGTCATATTGTTCAAGCGAGGCAATTAGCCATGTATTTTGCCAAAAAATACACCAAGGCTTCACTTGCAAGTATTGGCTCACAAATTGGTAAGCGAGATCATGCTACAGTTTTACATGCTTGTCGTACGGTAGAGAACCTTGCTGATACAGATAAGCAATTCAGAAAATATATTGACGATTTAGGTAAGAAGTTTTCTTAAACCTTCGCGAATCGACTAACAACTTATTTTAATGGCAAACCCTTTTGGTAATCTATACCTCATACCCGTACCTATTCATGAGGGTGAGGCTTCTTTTTCTATTCCCAAAGGAGTTATTGAGCGTGTTAAACAACTGAACCATTTTGTGGTTGAAAATGAGAAGACCGCTAGAAAGATGATTCGATGTATTTATCCCGAGGTATCTCAACCCGCTCTGACCCTATCTATTTTAGATAAAAACACACCAATAAGCGAGATTGAATCTTTACTTTTCCCTTGCCAAAAAGGGATTTCTGTAGGGCTTATGTCTGAGGCTGGGGTACCTGCGGTAGCTGATCCTGGAAGTCGCTTAGTTGAGGCAGCTCACCAGAAAAACATTAAGGTGATCCCTTTAGTGGGTCCTTCATCAATCTTACTTGCACTAATGGCAAGTGGACTTAATGGACAAAGCTTTGCATTCAACGGGTATTTACCTATTGATTCCAACGATAAGAAAAAAACTGTACTTGAATTAGAGAAACGTTCATTCAGTTTTAGTCAAACTCAAATCTTTATGGAAACTCCCTATCGAAATGATAAAATGTTTGAGTTTCTGCTTAAGATTTTAAATAATGAGACTCTTTTGTCTGTGGCGGTCGAAATAAATGGTGAAAGGGAGTATATCAAGACACTTCCGGTTGGCATATGGAAATCAACAAAAGCTCTAGACCTTCATAAAAGACCTGCAATTTTCAGTATCCTTAAGAAATAAACTTCTCGCTTACTACCTTCGAATGTTTCGATCGTTTAGCCACTGGGTATAGGCTTTTCGTTTCTTGTTATGTTCAGAGAGTGTTTTAGAAAAATTGTGATAACCCGGTCTTTCGACATCCGCAACGAAATAGAGGTATGAATGCTTTTCTGCGTTTAAAACCGCTTCAATCGCACTCATTTCTGGCATTGTGATCGGCCCTATTGGCAACCCATTTCTTTTGTACGTGTTATAAGGACTATTTAAACGAAGATCTCGATATAGAACACGGCGAATGATGGTATCAAAATTACCTGTGGTATGCTTTATCGAATAAACAACAGTCGGATCTGCCTGTAGTTTCATATTCTTTTTGAGCCTGTTCAAATAGACACCAGCAACCCTGGGTCGTTCATCTACCTTCACTGATTCTTTAGAAACAATCGAAGCAAGGGTATAAACCTCAGAGGGAGATAGTTTTATATTATTCGCTTGTGCGAGTCGATTTTCATTCCAGTAATCTCGATATTCCTTCAGCATTCGATTTCGATACTGAATGGCAGAAGTATTCCAATAAACCTCATAAGTGTTAGGAAGTATAAGACTTAGCACGTTTTCAGGCCGGAGTTTAGTTTGAAACAGAAAGTCCGGATCATAGAAAGCCTCCATGATCTCAGCACTATCTGCCTCGATGATTCTTGAGACATATCCCGCAACCTCTTCCATTCGCTCAAAGGGAGCAATGACCAGATCGATAGGTTTATTTTCAGAACGTAATACTCTGATCAGCTCATTGTTGTTCATCCCCTTGTATAAGACAAAACGACCGGGCTTTATGTTCTGTAGATACTTTTTTCGGTTAGCCACCCATCGAAAAGTTTTAGAACTCTTCAAAAAAGGGGTAATTTGGGTCATAAACTCCTCTTCTGAGGTATCGGTCTCTATAAACAGAAGTTGATATTCATTTTCAAATTTGGTGTTTGAAGCGAGGATTATACTGTAACCAGCCAAGAGCAGTAAGCCTCCGGCAGCTATTATCGTAAAAATCCACTTCTTTATATTTTTCATCAGTCTACACCAATTTTTTTTGATACCATACTTGTGTTTCAAAACCGTTAGGAGTAGTAATCCAATCGTGCATCACTCCAGACTTTTGAAATCCAGCTTTCTCAAAAAGCCTGACACTATGATTATTCGATTCAGAAATCACTGCGGCTAGTTGTCTACAATTTAACCAAGATTTCGCATAGTCACACATAGAAGTAACCGCTTTTACTCCGATACCTTTATTGCGCTGCAAAGGATCTATAACAACACCTATCATTGCATTCCCATGCTTGGGATTGAAATCAAAAAGGTCCACGAGACCAACAGATTCTCCTGCTACTGTAACCACTAATCTTAATTGACCGATTTTAAATGGGTCGAGATGGGCGTGATCCAAATATTTTTTTAATCGATTATTAGAAAGCGGTCTTTGATTTTCAGAATACTTCCAAATTTCAGGATCATTCTCTAACCGATACAGGAAATCCAAATCTTCTGGTTCTAATGCCCTTAATTCAACCGAAGGGGAAGTCTCTTTCATACCTTTAGCTCTATAACCCCTGTGAACACATGAATTGCAGGGCCCGTTAAGTAAATATTTACAAAACCTGAGTCTGAAGGTTCAAAACGCACCCACAATGTTCCACCCACCGCATTTAACTCAATCTCTGTAGCATCAATTTTTTGATCGAAATAAGCAGCAATTGCGGCAGCTGTGATTCCAGTTCCACAAGCATGAGTCTCGGCTTCTACCCCTCTTTCGTAAGTTCTAATCGCAAGCTTATTTTCACCGAGAAGTTCGACAAAATTAACATTACATCCGGCAGGACTAAAAGCGTAGCGAAGTGCGCTTCCCTCTCTTTCAACTTCAATTTTATCCAGCTCTGAAACCCAAACAATCTGATGTGGAGACCCCGTGTCTAAAAACAAGTTGTCGTTATCTAAACGTTCCACACGAGAAACATTTGACATATTAATCTCGATAAGATGATCTTTTCGTTTCGCTCCTAAAGGGGTACCATTGAAATCAAAAGCAATAGCTTCTGAAAGGCCTTTGTGATCGATTCCGAATTGGACAATGCAACG
>JAAZVY010000053.1 GCA_018623195.1 Flavobacteriaceae bacterium
CCGAAATAATCGAATCGACTTTCGATCAAGTCATTCAATAAGTTTTCGGCTTTAAATGAAAGTGTTGTGTTCTTGGCTTCTCCAAATCGCTTGCTTGCATTGAAGTTCAAACTGTGAAAAGGCTCTGTGAAAACGTCTGGGAATTGCCCTACACCAATAACCTGAAGTGCCCGTCCTTGAACATTGTAAAATAAACCTGCTTCAAATTCTTTGTCAAAAAGATTATAGGTTACCCCAGCATTTACAAGATACGGAGACTGTCCCTGTAATTGACGAGTGGTATCAATTTCACGGCCACCAGCTACTGACTTTCTAGCCTCTAACTCATTTTGAGACATTTCCAGCTCTGAAACAATAATTGATGTATTCAAATTATAAGATAATCTGTAAAAATCATTCGAATAGATCGAGTTTCTCATTTCTAGCTCAACACCATAAACAATCGCCTCCTGAGTATTTCTTGCAACTAAAGTATTTGGTGTGGTAACATCATAATAGTTGATTTCAATAGGATCTGTAAATTGCTTGTAGAAAGCACTTAGCGCCATAAAACGATTTTCTTCACCATAATGTTCCCATCTCAAATCAAAATTATTCACATAAGTCGGTACAAGATCAATGTTTCCGACAAAGAATCGCTCTGTAATTGGATCATAAATATTAGCCGCTGAATTCTCCTTAAAGCTAGGTCGGGCTGTAGTCATCGAATAAGACGCTCGAATATTAGTCTGATCATTTACAGAATAGATAACGTTAGCCGAAGGATAAATATCTGCAACGTCGATGAACTCACTATCTCTATAAATTTCTCCTGAAATAGCCTGACCCGAGTAGAGTACATTATATTTCTCGTAACGAACTCCAAGAATTGCTTTTAGTTTTTCATCAAGGCGCAATTCAGTCGATAAGTACCCCCCAATAGTAGTATTCTCAGCTTCATATTGATTAGTTGGCTGATAGTCACCTATAACGAATGACCCAGTTCCTTTAGCTGAATTCCAAATAAAATTAGGATTCAAGATATTGTCGTAGTCTCCTTGAAGATCAAGTGAAGAACCTCGATACCCAATAGAAAATACGTCGGTTCCAAAATCACGACTCTTATTATTGTAAGCAAACCCGACCTTCAGATTATTTCCTTCAGATCCAAAGAAATTGAAGCTGTATTTTAAATCTGCCTTAGCTGATAAACCATACTCTTCAAGATCTCTCCACAAACGAAGAGGAAGTGCAGATGATGCATTGTCAATAATTCGAGATCCATTTGGAAGTACGTTAAAAACTGATTTTCTGAAATCAATATCTCGAACTCGAACGACTGAAGGTGACACCTTCCAATCAAAAGAGAGTTTATCTCCTAATCGATAAATCCCTGAAAAAGGAACCGTTAAAATTTCTCTTTGCGTATGGGTCATCGTATTGGTTACCCCTGAATAAGGGTTCTCAATATAATCTTCGATTATCCCATCAAAACCGTTACTTTCACCACTTCGAATAGCCAAGATAGTAGCTTTATGTTTGAAACTTCCCGTTTTCAACGAAACTCCAAATAACCCACTGGCAATTGCTTGAATAGAACCTAATTCACCCTCTTGTGCATCAAATTCTTTTTGGGATCCGTTACGTACAGCAACACTTCGATTTATGGTATTTGAATAATAATCAGAATCATACTTATAATTCATCGAAGCGATGTAGCCTACAGCAACCTTATCGCTGATGTTGTACTGATTCGAAGCTGTGCCTCCTATGCTAAAGTCAAGTAAGTTGTTTTCTCTACTCACCCCCATCTGACGTGTAAAAGCGTTAGTACTAGAAACTAAAACCTGTTCTTGTAAATTATTTACAATGTTCACAGGTCTTGGGAAATTAATAATAGAAGGGAATGGAAGATCATTGGCACCCGAATCGAATGATAAACCATTCAATGAATAATCTGGCAGACCTGGAGCATTTTGAAAATTGGTGGCCGAGTTATATCCGGTAGAAATAGAAAAGGTATACTCGGGTAGCGTAGAAAAATCTTTTAATAGCACATCAACTAAGCCACCAGTAAAGTCCGCAGGTAAATCAGAACTTGCAGATTTACTCACCAATAAGTTATCTAGAAGATTCGTCGGAAAAACATCTAGTTGTAAGGTGTTACGATCAGGATCCAAACCCGGAACTTCAAGACCTCCTAAAAGTGTCTTTGAGTAACGATCCCCCAAACCTCGAACGTAAACGAACTTTCCTCCTTGAACCGAAACACCAGGAATACGTTTGATAGCTGTAGCTACGTTTCCGTCACCCGATTTTTTCATGGTTTGAGCAGAGAGACCGTCAAGCATCGTAACTGCACCCTTTTGAATCGCAAGAACCGAAGCCTCATTGTTTTTACGAACCGTTGTAGTAACCACTACTTCTTCAAGAGCATTGGCTAGAGGGTTAAGAACAATACTAACATCAACCTCATCTCCCTCCTTGGTTTTAATCTCACTTACTACCTTGGTTTCGTACCCCAAGTAAGAAAATTCGATCTCATAAGGGCCGGGACCATTCACTTCGAAAACATATTTTCCCTCAAAATCAGTGATAGCTCCCGAAACAGTTTCGGTAGAACCTTGTTCACGCAATACGACGTTTGCGAAAGCTAGTGGTTCATTAAAATCTCCATCGATAACGGTACCAGTGATCACAGACTGCCCAAAACTTAGTGAAGTGATGAAGATTAAAATAAAAAGAGAAAAGTTTTTCATAGATATTGTGTGAATTGAAAAATAGCCCCGGCAGAGCAGGGCTATTCACTTAAATTAGAATTAAGCCTAAAAGGATTAGTTAAAGAACTGCGTCCACGCGAAAACAGACTCGTCAGCTCCTTTTCCTGAAGGGCGTGTGGTACTAACAGAAATCCAGGTGGCAGAAGCTTCTTCTACCTGACCAGCAATTATATCTGTTTTAGAATCAGTAGTAACCGCAGTGAGATCTCTAAAGTATAATTTTCCTTCAGCAGCACCTGTACCTGCTCCATCATAAGTGTCGGCATCGATACCTCCTAAGGTTGATCCTGTTGGGAAATCGACATATAGAATGTTGTCATTGAACCCTGTGGCATCTGATTTCCAGTTACCAAAAGTGTCAAATTTAGCTGCATCTGAACGACCATAAACCGATACGTTTTGAAGAGTATACTCCCCAACGATAGCATCATTTGGCTCCTCAGTACCATCAATTTCGAAAGCAGTATCTGAACCTGAAGCCAAAATAACAACGGCATTTGAAATTGTACCTGCATAAGCTTGATCTAAATCGATACCATCGTCATCAAAGTTTGCAATTACGAGATTCGTCACATTTACAGCACCTCCAAAAATCTCAATACCATCATCCTCAGATCCGATAAGTTCAATGTTTTCAATAGTTGTTCCTGAACCTACGCCTCCCATAGTAAGGCCTTGAAGCTCATTACCCGGTGAAACCGCAGTTCCTGTGTGACGAATAGAAACATATTTCATGATTCCTGAATTGTCCGCATTGTTGGAACCACCATACTTAGTAAACTCGTAACCTGAAACAACACCCTCGATGTTTGCTTCACCGTTAGCAGCACCAACAATACCATTACCTAATAGAATGATTGATCCCCATAAACCTTTGTCTGACAACGATCTGTTGGGTGAAGTAGTACCGTTAGCATAAACAATTTGATCATTCGCATCAGTAAAAATAATTGGCTTTTCTGCAGTACCTACAGCATTTATTTTTCCTCCTTTGGCAATTACTAAGACAGTAGCATTTGAACCTGTACCTGTAGAACCTTTTACGATAGTTCCTTCTTCGATGGTAAGGGTAACACCTTCTTGAACAACGATTTTACCATCCATTAACCAGATTTTATCATTCGACCAAGTAGTGTCCGAGGTAATTTCGGTCACACCTCCTGTACCTACTCTTATAATAGAAGGGTTGGTTAAAGCCTCTGCAGCATCAAGAGCATCTTGAATCGCTGAATCAATGTCACCAAGACCATTTGCAACAGCAGCAGTAGCAGCAGCAGCAGCGGCTTCAGCAATTTCTTCAGTATTCGGATAGTTAGCTAATGCAGCAGCAACAGCAGCGTCAACGATCGCCTGTAACTGAGCATCGTCGATAACTACTTCTTGCTGGCAAGAAGAGAATAACATTGCTCCAGATAAAGCAAAAGCAAAGATTGATTTTTTCATTTTGAGGGTTTTAAAATTTTTTCCAAAACTACGTGGCCATTCTCGTGTTTATTTTAGAACAAGGTTAACTTTCGATGTATAAATTCTTAAGAAGGTTAAGTCTTTTGTTCTTAAATGTTAATTAATCTTTAAGGTGTGTATTCTAACCTCTCGCAGACCCTTTATTCATCTGGTCTGAACGAAAAACGAACGATTCTAATTACCTTTGATTCACTTTTAAAGAGTCATGGCAAAAGCTGAATTCACATCTGTAACTGAAAGCGATTTTGAGGAAAAGGCGTTAGAACTTTTTAAAGATCAATTTCAAAATATTGAGGTATATAATGCCTACTGCCAACTCCTAAAAAGGGATCCAAGTAATGTTTCTTCACTGGTTGAAATCCCTTTTCTACCCATATCCTTTTTTAAAAGCCATAAAGTCTTTGATAAAAATCGAAAGGAGGAGGGGTACTTCATGAGTTCAGGAACGACGGCTCAGCCCAATCGAAGCAAGCACTATTATGATTCATTAAAAGGGTATGAACAAAGTTTTTTTACTTTTTTCGAAGCGACCTACGGATCTATTTCAGACTTGGTTTTAGTGGCTCTTCTACCTTCTTATAAAGAACAAACCCATTCCTCGCTCATTTATATGGTCGATTACTTAATAAAGAAAGCGCGACCAGGGTCAGGTTATTATAAACTCGGAGATCAACAACTCACTGAACTGTTAACAAGCAATCAAAAAAAACTACTCATCGGAGTAACCTATGCCCTTCTCGATTGGGCAGAAAACCGTCCCATGAAGTTGCAGAACACAATTGTTATGGAAACCGGTGGAATGAAGGGACGACGCAAAGAAATTATCAGAGATGAAGTACATCGCCAGTTGAAAGCGGCTTTCGGTCTAAGCACGATTCATTCTGAATACGGAATGACCGAATTGTTTTCACAGGCCTATTCGCCAGGAGAGGGTATTTTTTATCCTGCACCCTGGATGAAAGTACTCATTAGAGAGGCAGAGGATCCTTTTGCCATCAGTCCGCATGAAAAAACGGGCGGAATCAACATCATTGATCTAGCCAACACCCACTCTTGTGCATTTATAGCAACAGAAGACCTAGGAAAAACTTATCCTAACGGCAGTTTCGAAGTGCTTGGTAGATTCGATACGGCAGAGATCAGAGGATGTAATCTAATGATGGCTTAGACCACCTTTAATAGGTAGTAATTCTTTTTACCCTTCTGTAGAAGAACGTATTTCGAGGCAATCAAATCTTCTGATGAAAGTCTGTAATCTTCACCAACTTTTGATTTGTTCACAGAAATAGATTGTTGTTTAAGTTCTCGGCGTGCTTCACCATTTGAAGCGAAAAATCCAGTTTCAGCGGCCAAAGCAGCAATCATATCTAGACCTTCGTCAAATCTCGATCTGGACACCTCTGCACTTGGTACACCATCAAAAACCTCTAAAAAAACCTTTTCAGGAAGTTGCTTTAGATCTTCGGCAGTTGATTTGCCAAATAGAATCGCACTGGCGGCCACTGCATTCTCGTAATCAGCCTCAGAATGAACCAGTATAGTTACCTCTTTAGCAAGTCGCTGCTGTAGCACCCGTAAATGTGGGGCTTCTGCATGCTCGCTAATTAGGGAATCAATTTCTTCTTTTTCTAAGAAGGTGAAAATCTTGATAAAATGAGCTGCATCCTCATCAGAGGTATTCAGCCAATACTGATAGAATTTATAAGGAGAAGTTCTATTTGGGTCTAACCAAATATTTCCTCCCTCAGACTTCCCGAATTTTGTTCCATCCGCTTTCGTAACTAGCGGGCAAGTAAGTGCAAATCCTTTACCGCTAGCCACTCTTCGAATAAGCTCTGTACCCGTGGTAATATTTCCCCACTGGTCGCTTCCGCCCATTTGAAGACTAACTTCTTTGTCGCGATACAAGTGTAAAAAGTCATAACCCTGAACCAGTTGATAGGTGAATTCAGTAAAAGACATCCCGTCGCTTTCTTCGGCAGAAACTCTTTTTTTCACCGACTCTTTGGCCATCATGTAATTGACGGTAATATGTTTACCTACGTCTCGAATGAAAGCTAGAAAGCTGAAATCTTTCATCCAATCGTAATTATTGACAAGCTCAGCGCTGTTATCAAGTGAAGGATCAAAGTCTAAAAACTTCGCTAGCTGATTTTTGATAGCTTCCTGGTTATGCCTAAGCGTAGCTTCATCGAGTAGATTACGTTCTTTTGATTTTCCAGAAGGATCACCAATCATTCCGGTAGCTCCTCCAACCAAGGCTATAGGGCGATGCCCTGCGATCTGAAAATGACGCAGCATCATGATGCTTACCAAATTTCCGATATGTAGCGAATCAGCTGTTGGGTCAAAGCCCACATAAGCCGAACGCATCGATTCTTTTAAATGATCTTCGAGGCCTGGCATAAAATCATGCACCATTCCTCTCCACTGTAACTCTTCTATAAATGTCTTGCTCATCATAACTTTAGGCCTACAAATATAGCTTCTTTGCCTACATTTACATTATGATTTTAGTCACAGGAGCCACAGGTATGCTAGGGGCTCATTTTCTTCTTAGTCTTAGTTCTCAAAAAAAGAAGATTCGCGCGTTCTACAGAACCGAAGAGAAACGAGTTGAAGTCATTGCTTTTTTCAAATACCACAAGAAAGAGGAGAACCTCAACGATATTGAATGGCTGAAAGGTTCTTATGATCAAATCGACCTACTCGATGAGGCTTTAGAAGAAGTAAATACTGTGATTCATTGTGCTGCACTCATCTCTTTTGATCCTAAACACAAAAGCCAGCTTTATAAGACTAATGTTGAGGGCACAAGAAATTTGGTAAATGCACTGATCGCTAAAAAAATCAACCTAATCTTCATCAGCTCGATTGCAGCTGCCAACGAAGGGGCGTCGAGTTATTACGGGTACACCAAGTACTTATCTGAATTAGAGGTGTATCGGGGAATACAAGAGGGGATAAAAGCTACTATTGTTCGGCCTGGGGTGATTTTAGGTGATTTTTTCTGGAATAGACCCAGCGGAAGCATCTTCAAACAACTCGCTCAGCAAAAAACCAGAGTTACCAAGGGTTCTGTAGGCTTAACCTCAGCAAATAGCGTAGTGAAATGCACCCTTCATCTTTCTAAAAGTGAGCAAAAAACTCCTACCATTCTTGTCTCTAAAATCATGCGATACGATGAGCTTGCTAAGGCAATGGGTGCAGAAAAAATTGTAGTGATAAGCAAGCCCACATTACGAGTCTTGAGTGTAATCGAAGGTCTTTATGCTTTTATGTTTAGAAAGCCTCGCAAACTATCCCCTGAGATTGTTGACTCGCTAACCTCAGAATCGCTCTATCCGACCCTATCTGATTATCCTGAACTGGGTGAAGTGGAGCTAGAAGATTTCGAAGCTGAATTAAAGCAACTATCTCAATCTTATCACGCTACATGCGTAAGGGCTTAGAAGCAGCTTCAGCTCGAAGACTATCGATCACCTCACTTTTTTCTGCTAATCGAGTTTCAATAGATTCAAATAGCTTGAAATAGCGATCACCTAATGTGGAGTAATACTTATTCGAATTAATAAGCTGAAGGCTATCAACATCGTACTTTTCATAGATATAGGGCATAATAAGTATCCCCTGACTTTCTAAAGTGGCAGGAGAAGTACTATGAACTGCTTTTAAAACCGCTATATCATAAAGAATGTCTGAAAAAACACTTTCTTCTATAAGGTCTTCGGGCGGCTCCATCATTCTTGTAGAACAAGAAATCAGCAAAACCAATATTAAGACTGAATAGACAATTCTCATTTTCTAGTAAATGCTAGTTTTTGGGCATGACGATCCTCACTCACCGTCCCATTAGAATAGCCTAAATGACCATTTACCCAAACTTTATCAATGGTATAGGCAAAAGTATGCCCTTCAAATGGACTCCACTTACAATCATACAAAAGGCTTTCCTTAGTCACCTGATGTGGATTTTTCTTGACGGTCACCAAATCTGCATAATAACCTTCTCTAATATAACCGCGACGATCGATATGGTAGCGGTCAGCAACATTATGAGCAAATTTTTGAACAAGTGTTTCAAGATCAAAGGCACCTTCTTCAACTTTATCTAAATAACCCAGTAGCGCATGCTGAACTAGTGGTCCTCCAGAGGGAGCTTTTAGGTAGGTATTTGATTTCTCCTCGATCGTATGAGGTGCGTGATCTGTAGCTAGGATATCTAGAGCATTTCCTCGGACACCTTCCCAAAGAGCGTCTCGATCAGAAGCGCTTTTTACGGCCGGATTCCATTTAATCAATGTAC
>JAAZVY010000054.1 GCA_018623195.1 Flavobacteriaceae bacterium
ATGGCAACCGATCGAGCCTCGACAAGGGTAAGACCTTCATGAATTCTGCGATTCACTAATCGTTCTACCTCAGCAAGCTCTTCGGCGGTCATCTTTGCAAAGTGCGAAAAATCAAAACGCAAACTTCCCGGTTGAACCGATGAGCCGCGTTGCTCCACATGCGTGCCTAGCACTTCTCTAAGCGCTTGATGTAACAGGTGAGTAGCCGTGTGGTTAGCGGTGGTATCTCTGCGAGCCTCTTGATCTACAACGGCCGTAAAGGCTCCTTCTAATGAGCTAGGCAGCTTCTTTGTAAAATGCAGAATCTCGTTATTCTCTTTTTTGGTGGTATAGATGTGAATATCACCTTCCTCTGAACGCAATATACCGCGATCACCCATCTGCCCTCCTCCTTCAGGATAGAAAGGAGTAGTATTTAGTACCAGCTGAAAGAGCTGCTCATTCTTCTGCTTAATCTCGCGGTATTTCAAAATTTGAACGCCACCTACCTCAAGATGATCGTAACCGACAAATCCTTCTCCAGAACCTTCATTTACGATAACCCAATCACTCTTTTCTGAAGTAGCATCTGCCTTTGAACGCTGTTTTTGAGCGGCTAACGCTTCTTTGAAACCCTTTTCATCGTAAGTGAAACCCTTCTCTGAAAGAATTAGCGCGGTAAGATCGATTGGGAAACCGAAGGTGTCGTACAATTCGAACGCCTTCTCTCCAGAGAGTTGCTTATTGCTTGTCTCGTTCAGTAAACTATCTAGTCGCTTTAATCCTGCTTCGAGAGTGGCTAAAAACGATTGCTCTTCTTCTTTGATTACTGAAGTGATAAGAGTCTTTTGAGCGGTTAATTCAGGGAATGCCTCACCCATTTGGACTTCAAGCGTATCGACAAGACGGTATACGAAGGGTTCAGATTGACCTAAGAACGTGAATCCGTAACGAATAGCTCTACGTAAAATTCTACGAATGACATATCCGGCACCGTTGTTTGAAGGAAGCTGTCCGTCAGCAATGGCGAAAGCAACTGCTCGAACGTGATCGACAATTACACGAATAGCGATATCGGTAGATTCCTCTTTTCCATAGGTATGACCGCTAATCTTTTCTAACGAAGCAATGAGCGGAGTGAATACATCGGTATCGTAATTCGACTGCTTACCCTGAAGAGCCATGCACAATCTTTCAAAGCCCATTCCTGTATCTACGTGCTTAGCGGGTAGCGGTTCTAGACTTCCGTTGGCCTTGCGATTGAATTGCATGAAAACGAGGTTCCAGATTTCAACGACTTGGGGATGATCGGCATTGACGAGTTGATCTCCTGGAGTCTTTTGACGCTCTGTATCAGAGCGAAGATCAATATGGATTTCAGAACAAGGACCACAAGGACCTTGCTCTCCCATTTCCCAGAAATTGTCTTTTTTATTTCCCAGAAGAATGCGCTCCTCTGCGATCAACTCTTTCCAAAGCTCATAAGCGTCGGTATCTTTCGAAAGCTGATCGGCATCCTCACTTCCTTCGAAAATAGTCACGTAAATACGATCCTTGTCTAACTTATAGACTTCAGTAAGCAGCTCCCAAGCCCAAGAAATAGCTTCTTTTTTGAAGTAATCTCCAAAGCTCCAGTTACCGAGCATTTCAAAAAGGGTGTGGTGATAGGTGTCCTTACCTACCTCTTCTAAATCGTTGTGCTTACCGCTCACTCGAAGACATTTCTGGGTATCTGCAACGCGCTTATCTGCGGCCTCCGTGTTCCCCAGAAAATACTCTTTGAACGGATTCATACCCGCATTAGTAAATAAAAGGGTGGGGTCGTTCTTCATCACTAGGGGTGCTGAAGGAACGATTTGGTGTCCTTTTGATTTAAAGAAATCTAAGAAGGTCTTGCGGACGAGATTCGCGTTCATATCAAAAACGTATCTTTGAGTGGTAATTTTGCCCCAAAAATAGGACAATTTGAAAGACCAAAAGCGCAAGCAGAAGTATTACTACGACCCAGATACCCTGTCGTATCGAAAGGTTGCCTCAAGGCCCCTTCGTAAACTATGGCAGTTTGGTCTGTTTTTTATGGCTTCGGCGCTATCAGGTGCAGCGATCTTTTATTCGTTCAACCAACTAGGGTGGGTGCGCAATTCAAACGAGATCGTTCTACAACGCGAGTTAGATAATTACAAACAAGATTATCAGAATTTTATCAAGCGTCTCGACCGCACGGCAGAGGCCCTCGAAAATTTAAGACAGCGAGATAACGAGGTTTACCGTCTATATTTCGAGATGGACCCGATCCCTGAAGAACAATATTATTCTGGCTTTGGTGGGGTAAATCGCTACCGTAAATACGAAGGGCAAAATAATTCAGAACTGATTAAAGAAGCGGCGCAGAGCTTAGACGTCATTGAAAAGGCTATCGTAAATCAGTCTCGATCGCTTGACGATATCTCTGAAATGCTTCCCAAACGAAAAGAGTACCTCGCAGCCATACCTACCATTCAACCTGTCAAGAACGAAGACCTGAGAAGAATGGCTTCAGGTTATGGATGGCGCTCTGACCCTTTTACTAAGATGCGCAAGTTTCACTACGGAATGGACTTTTCTGCTCCCGTAGGAACCCCCATTTTTGCCACAGGTGATGGAGTGGTTAAAAGAGCGGACCAACGTGCCTCTGGGCTCGGTAAACATATCAGAATCGATCATGGCTTCGGCTATGTAACGATTTACGGTCACCTCTCGAAGTACAATGTAAGGCCCGGACAAAAAGTAAAGCGCGGCGATATTATTGGATATGTAGGGAACACGGGTCGTTCGTTAGGATCTCATCTGCACTATGAGGTGCATAAAGATCGCAAGCAGGTTAATCCGATCGATTTCTACGCCGGCACTTTATCAGCAGCAGACTATGAAATTCTCAGCCAACGTGCTGCACTATCCAACCAATCTCTCGATTAATGGAACTCAATCTTCGCGATAAACGGTACTATTCAATCGGTGAGGTAGCCGATGCCTTTGGGGTGAATACATCGCTTATTCGATTCTGGGAAAAAGAATTTGATGGTATTAAGCCTAAAAAAAACGCCAAGGGAGATCGAAGATTTACCCCCGACGATGTTCAGCAATTAAAGCGAATCTATGAGCTTGTCAAAGAACGTGGGTTCACCCTTGAGGGCGCAAAGACTGAACTTAAAAACAATAAGAAAACCTATAAGAAGAACGAGGAAATCGTTCGTAAATTAGAATCAATCAAACAACAACTCATCCATCTAAAAGACAGCTTAAAATGAAAAAAAGTTATTTCGTAATCGCAGCATTTGTCGGTGTCATCGTCCTCGCTCTATTTTGGTACGTAGGTACGAACAACCGCTTTGTGGAAATGAAAGGAAACGCCACTAAACAGTGGGCCAATGTAGAAAGCTCTTACCAAAGACGCTCAGACCTTATCGGCAACCTGGTAAATACCGTAAAAGGGGCTGCTGACTTTGAAAAAAACACGCTTACCGCAGTCGTCGAGGCTCGTGCAAAAGCGACCAGTACAACCATCGATGCAAGCCAGCTCGACGCCACTCAATTAGAGGCCTTTCAGGCGGCTCAAGGACAATTATCTTCAGCTTTATCGCGTTTATTGGTAACCGTTGAACGTTACCCTGACCTTAAGGCAAATCAAAACTTCTTAGAATTACAGTCGCAGTTAGAAGGCACAGAAAATCGCATCAATGTGGAGCGTAACCGTTACAACAACCTAGCCGGAGACTATAATATTGCCATCAAGAAGATCCCTGCTAGCATTATCGCTAATATGGGTGGGTTCACAGAAATCGCCCTATTCAAAGCTGAATCAGGTGCCGAGAGTGCTCCTGAAGTAAACTTCAATTTCTAAATGAAGGCTGAAGAACTATTTAGTAAAACAGAAGAAGAACAAATCGTCTCAGCCATCAAGGCTGCTGAGAAAAGCACCTCTGGAGAAATAAGGGTTCACATCGAGGCAAGTAGTAAGGGTAAAAACACACTAGAACGTGCGGTCGAGGTATTTCAAGAATTAGAAATGCATCAAACTGAAGCCCGCAATGGGGTACTCTTTTATCTCGCTTACAAGGATCACGCTTTTAGCATATTCGGCGATCAAGGGATCAATGAAAAAGTACCGGCAGGCTTCTGGGACTCTACTCGCGATCAAATGCAAACGGCTTTTAAAAAATCAGCCTTTGCAGAAGGTTTAATTGCCGGCATTACTGAAGCCGGTCAAGTACTGAAAACTTATTTCCCTTATCAATCTGACGACCAAAACGAACTCGATGACTCAATCTCTAAAGGCTAAATTATTTTTCCTGTTAGCGGTAGGAGCCGTAGTTGGTGCCTGGGCGCAAATGCAAATTCCTAATAAACCTACCAAGCAAACTGCGCTATATGACTATGCAGATGTTTTAAGTAATAACGAGGAACGGGCACTTACTCAGAAGTTAATTCGCTACGCTGATTCTACCTCAACGCAAATTGTCGTGGTTAGTATCCCTTCTACAGAAGGTGAAGACATCCAGTTTCTAGGTGCGAATTGGCTAAGTGCTTGGGGAATTGGGCAAGCAGGCAAGGATAATGGTATTCTAATCTTACTCGCTCGAGACGATCGCCGCATAGGAATCAATACGGGCTATGGAGTTGAGGATCGATTAACCGATGCCCTTTCAAAACGAATCATCGAAACCCGAATCATTCCTGAATTCAAAAATGGTGACTATTACGGCGGGCTAGATGCAGGTACCGATGCGATTGTCGAGGTACTTACCGGAGCCTACACCGAAGATCGTAACCTTCGAGCCTCAAAGAAGGATAAATTCGGAGCCTTCGTTTTTCTTATGATTATCGTTCTTATTGTGGTTAGCATGATCTCTCGCAAAGGCGGTGGCGGATCAAACGGCGGCGGTATGCGCGGCCCTGACCTCATGGACGTTCTCATCCTAAGCTCTCTAGGAAGACGCAGCGGTGGCGGTAGCTTCGGCGGAGGTGGCAGCTTTGGAGGCGGAGGATTCGGAGGTGGATTCGGAGGTGGTTTTGGCGGCGGAGGCGGTGCCTCTGGCGGATGGTAACCCCTATTTCTTACGCATAAAGATTGTTACCGGAACTCCCTCAAAATTGAAGTTTTTACGAAGCTGGTTCTCTAAGTAACGCTTATAGGGATCTTTCACATACTGAGGCAGGTTGCAGAAAAACGCAAACTGCGGATAATGTCCGGGTAACTGTGTACAGAATTTAATCTTCACATACTTTCCTTTCAGCGATGGCGGCGGATAATGCTCAATAAGCGGCAGCATCACATCATTCAGCTTATGGGTAGGAACACGCTTAGATCGGTTTTGATAAACCTCAACAGCGGTTTCAATGGCTTTGTAGATACGCTGTTTTTCAAGCGCCGAAATAAAGATGATTGGCACATCGGTAAAAGGTTCCATTGCCTCACGAATCTTCTTGGTATAATCCCGAACGCTATTGGTTTCTTTCTCTACTAGATCCCACTTATTAACTAAGACTACAATTCCTTTATTGTTACGGTGGGCTAACCAAAAGATATTCTGCACTTGGCCATCAAAGCCTCGGGTAGCATCTAGAATAAGAATAGCCACGTCACAGTGTTCAATTGCACGAACCGAACGCATGACTGAATAAAATTCTAGGTCTTCTTTTACTTTCGCCTTTCTTCGAATACCGGCAGTATCGACCAGGTTAAATTCGAATCCGAATCGATTGTATTTGGTGTCGGTAGCATCTCGGGTAGTACCCGCGATGTCAGTGACAATAAAGCGGTCTTCACCTAACAGTGCATTGATAAACGATGACTTCCCTGCATTCGGGCGACCCACCACAGCAAAACGCGGCAATTCGTCTTCTACTTCAGGCTCGTCAGGTAACACCTCAACCACGGCATCGAGAAGATCCCCAGACCCCCCACCATTGATCGATGAGATGGTGTAATAATCCCCCAGACCCAATGCGTAAAATTCAACCGCATCGGCCTCACGCATGGCATTATCTACCTTATTAATAGTCAGAAAAACGGGTTTATCGTGTCGTCGAAGGAGTTTGGCAACGTCCTCATCCATACCTGTTACCCCTGATTCGACGTCAACCATGAAAATGATTGCGTCGGCTTCATCTATGGCTAATTCTACTTGCTTATCGATTTCGAGTTCGAAGACGTCTTCAGAACCTTTGACGTATCCGCCCGTATCGATGACGGTGAATTCGCGGCCATTCCAATCGGTCTTGCCGTAGTGACGGTCACGGGTTACCCCACTTACCGCATCTACAATAGCCTCTCTGCGCTGAATGAGTCGGTTAAAAAAAGTCGACTTTCCAACGTTCGGACGTCCCACAATAGCAACAATAGCTCCCATAGAAAAATTTGTAGGCGCAAAGGTAGCCGAAATTTGTTAAGGGCGGTGATTCTAGCCCTGATATCCGAAACGACGCAATTGATTTTCATTGCTGCGCCAATCCTTATTCACCTTCACGTAAAGTTCTAAGTGTATTTGTTTCTGAAAGAAAGACTCTAAATCTTTTCGAGCTTCAGTCCCAACACGCTTGAGTGCCTTTCCTTGGTGTCCGATGAGGATTCCCTTTTGAGTCTCGCGCTCTACCATAATCACGGCGCGAATTCGGATGATCTTTTCTTCTTCTTTAAAACTTTCAACCTCAATCTCAACCGAATAAGGAACTTCTTTCTTGTAGTTCAGAAGAATCTTCTCGCGAATGGTCTCACTTACAAAAAAACGTTCGGTCTTATCGGTGAGTTGCTCCTTGTCAAAATAAGCCGGCCCGAGCGGAAGCAATTCTTTAATACGTTGCATTACCCCTTCTACCCCGAAACCTTCAAGGGCAGATATCGGATGTATCTCTGCATGCGGCAAGACCGCTGACCAGTTGGCTACCGCCTCTTCAAGACGAGTCTGATCGGTAGTGTCAATCTTATTGATCAATAATAGAAGTGGAACCTTTGAAGCCTGGAGTTTCTTGAAAAAGAGTTCGTCTTTCAAACCTTTCTCTCCGATTTCGACCAGATACACCAAAACATCGGCATCCTCGAAAGCAGTTTTCACGAAATCCATCATCGATTCTTGAAGCGCGTAGGCAGGATCAATGATTCCCGGGGTATCAGAGAAGATAATTTGATAATTCTCCTCATTGACAATACCCAAAATGCGATGTCTAGTAGTCTGCGCCTTTGAAGTGATAATCGAAAGGCGTTCACCAACCAGTGCATTCATCAGTGTTGACTTACCCACATTGGGGTTCCCGATGATATTTACATAACCCGAGCGATGACTCATAGTCTATTTTCTTTAAAGCGCTTAAAGTAATCTGAGGCTGCCGCATTTACTTTAGGAGCCAATAGAAGCACCGCAATCATGTTAGGGATAAGCATCAGCGCATAAGCCAGATCCATTAAGTTGACTACGAGATCAACTGAGGCGATGGCAGCGATGATAATGGTGATGATGTAGAAGTAATTGAAGCCTTTTCCGATTTTATTCCCGGCTAAAAAAGACAGGCTCTTTACTCCGTAATAAGAGTAGGTAAGGATCGTTGAGAGTGCAAATGCCGTAACGGCGATCATCAGTAGCACGTCTCCCCATCCGAATAGGGTCTTTTTGAAAGCGATAAGGGTCATGAGTATTCCGTTGGTTTCAGCCTCGAGGTACGCACCGCTAATCAAGATGACTAAAGCAGTTAGGGTGCAAACCACGATGGTATCGATAAATGGACCGAGCATAGCTACCAATCCTTCTTGAACGGGCTCATCGGTTTTTGATTGTCCGTGATACATAGGAGCCGAGCCTAGACCCGCCTCATTCGAGAACATCGCTCGACGCGCACCTAGAATAATTACTCCCCATAAACCGCCCGTGACCGCCGTTTCGAAGTTAAAGGCTTCGGTAAGAATCAGTTTGAAAGCGGGAAGAATCCCCTCAGCATTGGTAGCTAAAACAAAGAGCACAGCGAGAAGGTAAAACCCAACCATAGGCGGTACAATTCGAGTCGCTACCTGTGCAATCTTTTGAACCCCACCAAAGATCACTGTAGCCGTGATCGAAGCTAAAACCACTCCGATGAGTGCCTTCCAGGCAAAAGCAGATCCTAAGTCAACCAGGGTTTCATTAGGTTTAACGACTTCCATAAACGTCTGAGTGAACTGATTGGCTTGAAAGATGGCGAGGTATCCGATCATACCCATAACCGCATAGAAAATGGCGAGAGGAGATCCTAATTTACCCAGGCCTCGAGTCATATAGTACATCGGCCCTCCTTGCGCTACACCCTCTGAATCAACACCACGATACATCACGGCTAAGGAACAACTGTAGTACTTAATGGCCATACCTAGTAAAGCAGTCATCCATATCCAGAAAATGACGCCCGGGCCCCCG
>JAAZVY010000055.1 GCA_018623195.1 Flavobacteriaceae bacterium
TGACCTCCTCGACCAAATCGATCTAAGCGATAGATCATCATAGGGTTTAAATCGGTGATGTACGTGCTGGTAAGTCGGTGTACGTAGCGCGCAAGCTGTCTTGAGTGGCCATCGACTTCACCACCATAGAATCTTCTTGCTCTACGGTTACGTTCACTTTCGGTTACAGGCACCGGCTCTGAAAAAATTCTAAAATCTTTATTACTGATATAGCCGTCAACCCCTTTAATGTTTCCAATCATGTCATTATTGAGTATACCGATGATATCCCATCCTTCGGCCTTTGCATATTCCGCCAATCCCTTACCTCCAAAAAGACCTTGTTCCTCTCCCGAAAGCCCTACAAAAACGACACTTTGTTCAAAATCGTATTTCGACAATACTCGTGCAGCTTCAATCGTACCAGCCATTCCACTTGCGTTGTCATTGGCACCAGGGCTGTCTGAGGTGAAATCAGTTGGATCACTTACCCTAGAATCAATATCACCGCTCATCAAAATGTATCGATTAGGAAATTTTGTTCCTCGCTTAATCGCGACAACATTAACTACTTCCACATCATGCACGATTCGCTCGTTGGTACCTTTCTTTACTAAATTCTTTTGATAAAAGACTTCTAAGCAATCTCCACAGTCTTTAGATATCTTCTCGAATTCAGCCTTAATCCATCTTCGGGCTGCTCCGATACCTCGTCTTTTTGAGACCGTATCACTAAGTGTATGCCTCGTTCCAAATTCAGTTAAGGTTTTGATATCTGATTTGATGCGTTCTGCAGAAATTGCTTCACTGATATCGTATAATCGCTCATCGGTTTGAGCACTAAGGGTGAGAGTCGCTAAGCTTAAAAGAGTAAAAAGGATCTTTTTCATAAGGATAAATTCGATAGGTGTTTTTGGCTTTTAACTACATGCCTAATCTCATCTAGTAATTGGCAGAGATGATCTAATTCAGTTAAAGGATTCATTAAACTCACCCTAAGATAATGAGAACCATTTAAACGTGTTTGTACTAAATAGTAATCGCTATTCTTTAACAGGTAATTTCTTAGTTGTTGATTTTGCTGATCGATCTCTTCGTTAAATAAATATCTAAAACAAACGATATTGGAGTCGACTCTTGCGGCTGTTTCAAAGTCTTCTGAACGGTTAATTTCTTCTGAAAAGGCTCTAGCGAGATCGTACTGTCTATCGATGTAGGTTTCAAAAAGAGACTCACCGTATAGGTTTAGTAATAGAAACCAGGGTAATACCATCATGGTCTTAGTACACTCAAAAGTCTTCTTTGCCCCATTATACCAATCCTCTTCTACAGAGTCTTCGAGCAAATAAGCTGCCCTTTGGTTGAAATTCTGATACGCGTGGTTTTTGTTTTTAAACAAAACCGCTGTAGAGAGTGCGGGCATGAGCATCATTTTATGACCGTCTACGATGATACTATCTGCTCTTTCAGACCCTTTTAGAAGGTGTTTGTATTTCTTAGAGAAAATTGCAGGCCCTCCATGTGCTGCGTCGATATGGAACCATAGTCCCTTTTTGTTGGCAAATTTTCCAAGTGCTTCGAGATCGTCGTAATTACCTGTAGAAGTTGAGGGTGCGCTTCCCACTACCGCAATAACTTCTCGGCCCTTTGCTAAAGCAGATTGGTAGGCTGCTTCGATAGCTCCCTCTTTCGTGCAGAAGTTTTCATCTACTTCAATCGATATAATCCCATCAGTACCTAATCCCATAATTCTCGCTGCTCGATCTACGCAGTAGTGAGCCTGTGATGAAACTAGAATAGCTAATGGTTTTTGCATTCCCTGGTTCCAAACATCTTCGGAGGCTTTAAACTTCCTAGCGGCAAGTAGGGCAGTTAGGTTGGCAAGGGTGCCTCCTGAGGTTAAAAATCCGCGAGAATGATCGTTCCATCCGAATTTGGAACAAAGTAGGTCGGTTACGATTCGTTCCATAGCAGTAGGAGCCATTCCCATTTCGTAAACTGCACTTCCGTTATTTGAGGTTCCACCGATGAGCATCATTAAACTAGCGATGGGCAGTGGTGCACTTACTTGATGACCAACATACTTTGGGTTTTGAAGATGGTTGGTGTAGTTGAGCAGGTCAGTGCAGAATTTCCTGATTTTTTCTGATTCACTTAGATATTGAGACTCTAAACTCCAAGATTGCCAGTAACGGAGCATTTCATCAGGCTCAACATAAGATAAGGCTGGTGTTGTCGATTCTTTTGCTTGTTGCAAGTAGGAGGATAATTCAGAAAGTAAAAGGGCTCCATTTTCATGAAACCCTTCTGCTGAATATAATTTTTCGAAATCGAAAGAATCAGTGCTCATGGTTTTGTGTATCAAATACGTATCCGTCCGAATTTTTAATGGACGCTGCGATAAGTTCCTTTATTCCTACAATATTAGGTAAGTTTTGATACTTGGTAAAGCGTTTTAATCCCATCAGCATACCCCGTTGTTCGTCCCCCTCAGAAATCGAAGCAATTCCTTCTTTTGCTTTACGCTCAATATGTTCAGTAGCATTAAACACATATAGTTGTGACATAGCAATTTGAACCTTTTGAGTTTCTACTCCATAACGTTCGATGTTCTTAAGCGTGCGATATACCACTGATTCACTTTGATAGATCTCAATTAGGATATCTGCAGCACATAGTAGGAGCATCTGATTCGACTCTAACTCAGTGCCATATTTTTCAACTGCGGCCCCGGCCACCATCAAGAACACTTTTTTTAGTCGTTGAATAAGATCAACTTCTTGGCTTAGAGGTTCACTGTAATCGGGAACTTCAAAGCTGGGTATGCCCATCAGTTCCTCTTTTACTGCATATGCGGGTCCAAGTAGGTCTACGTGACCTTTCATGGCTTTTTTAATCAGCATTCCCACAGAGAGCATACGGTTGATCTCATTAGTCCCTTCATAAATTCTCGAAATTCGAGCGTCTCTCCATGCGGATTCCATTGGAGCGTCTGCACTAAAGCCCATACCACCAAAAATCTGTATGCCTTCATCAGAACAGGTTTGCATATGTTCAGATACAATAACTTTAAGAATGGAGCATTCGATGGCGAATTCTTCAACCCCTTTTAGTTCTGCCTCTTGATGAGATGAGCCTTTTGCTAAACGATTGGTAATGCTGTCCTCGATATCTTTTGCCGCTCGGTAGGCTGCAGATTCATCGGCGTAACAATTGGTAGCCATCACCGCTAGTTTTTCTTTAATGGCTCCAAAGTCTGCAATTGGAGTACCAAATTGAACGCGTTCCTTAGCGTATTTAACCGCCTCTCTAATCACTCTTCTTTCACCATCAATACAAGCTGCCGCTAATTTGATGCGTCCTACATTCAGCGCGTTCATTGCAATTTTAAATCCATTACCGCGTTCTGAAAGCATATTTTCTACCGGGACCTTAGTCTCATTAAAAAATACTTGTCGGGTAGAAGAGGAATGAATACCTAGTTTGTGTTCTTCTTCTCCATAACTAATTCCATTTGAAGGATCATTTTCGACAATAAAACCTGTGATGTTCTTATCGTCTTCTATTCGGGCAAACACGATGAATAGATTAGCAAATCCTGCATTTGAAATCCACATTTTTTGACCCGTAATTAGATAGTGAGAACCATCTTCAGAGAGAACCGCCTTGGTTTTTCCTGAATTAGCATCAGACCCGGCACCAGGTTCTGTGAGGCAATAAGCTCCAAACCATTCACCAGAGGCTAATTTAGGTACGTACTTTTGTTTCTGCTCTTCATTACCATATAAGGTAATTGGCATCGTACCAATACCCGTATGTGCTCCAAAGGCGGTACTAAAAGATCCCGATACTCCAGAGATGTAGTCACATACCAGCATAGTAGATACAAAACCCATCCCCATACCTCCATAAGATTCAGGTACAGCAATGCTTAAAAGACCCAACTCACCAGCCTTTTGCATACAAACTTTAGTGAAATCATAGTCTTTCTTTTCGAAACGCTCCCAGTTCGCCCAAAGTTCACGTTCGGCAAATTCCTTGGTGCTTTCACGCATCATGCGTTGTTCTTCTGATAAATCTTCGATAGTGAAGATGGAAGAGGGAGTAGGAGTTTTGACTATGAATTGTCCTCCTCTAATAATCGTGTCCATAGTTGTTTCCATAGCTAATCGATTTAAGCGATAAATTCAAATATTCCGGCGGCACCTTGTCCTGTTCCCACACACATGGTTACTACACCGTATTTATTTTTTAGATTTCGTTTTCTCATTTCATCAAACAGTTGCACCGATAGTTTGGCACCGGTACATCCTAGAGGGTGGCCCAGTGCAATGGCTCCTCCGTTCACGTTAACTCGGTTCGGATCAAAGTCTAATTCTCTGATAACTGCGAGAGATTGAGAAGCAAATGCTTCGTTTAGTTCGATAAGTTCTAATTGATTTTGATCGATTCCTGCAATTTTTAAAGCTTTTGGAACGGCTTTAACGGGACCTATACCCATGATTCTTGGCGGAACTCCTGTTGCCGCATAACCCGCTAATCGAGCGATCGGTTCTAAGCCTAATTCTTTTACCATAGCTTCGCTCATGATTAGAACAAAAGCAGCACCATCACTCATTTGAGAGGCGTTTCCTGCAGTTACAGAGCCTCCATCGGCAAAAACGGGTCGAAGCTTTGCGAGTTTTTCTTTACTAGTGTCGGCGCGCGGACCTTCATCAGTAGCTACCACATAAGATCGACTGGCGCGTTTTTCGTTTTTATCTAGATAAATTTCCTCAACCGTAATAGGTACGATTTGATCTTTAAACCGATTTTCCTCGAGGGCTTTTAGGGCCTTTTGATGAGATTCATAGGCAAAGGCGTCTTGATCTTCTCGGCTTACGTTGAATTCTTTAGCAACCTCCTCTGCAGTGAGTCCCATATTCCAGTAATAATCGGCCTTACCTTCTTTCGCGAGCTGGTAGTCAGGCACGGGCTTGTATCCTCCCATCGGGATAAAACTCATACTTTCGGTTCCACCAGCGATGATACAATCTGCAGCGCCGGTTTGAATTTTTGCTGAAGCCATTGCGATGGTTTCGAGGCCAGAGGCACAATAACGATTGACAGTTACCCCGGGCACATCCTCATTTTTAATACCTATAAGCGATATGAGTCTTGCTACATTTAACCCTTGCTCAGCCTCGGGCATGGCATTACCGACAATTACATCGTCAATTTTGGTTCGATCTAATTGAGGTACTTGGTTTAATAGATAATCAATCGTTTCACCGGCTAATTCATCGGGTCGTTTAAATCTGAAAACTCCCTTTGGTGCTTTACCTACTGCAGTACGGTAGGCCTTAACGATATAAGCTGCTTGCATAATGTTTAATTTCTTAAGGGTTTACCCGTAGTTAGCATATGTTGAATTCTCTCTAGCGTCTTTCTCTGTCCACAGAGCGAAAGAAAAGCTTCTCTTTCAATGTCTAATAAATAGCGTTCACTAACCGTTGTCGCAGCAGAAAGGTCCCCTCCAGACATGACATAAGCCAATTTATCGGCCATGAGAAGATCGTATTCTGAGATGTAGTTACCAGCTTTCATTGAATCTGTCCCTACCATAAACATTCCTAAAGCTTGTTTACCAAGTACCTTGATATCTGTTCGTTCAATTGGTTTTACATATCCAGCATCGGCTAATACTCTTGCATAGGATTTTGCAATAGACAATTGTTCATCTCTATTGGTGACAATCACGTCCTTTGACTTTTCAAAAAGCCCAAGATCATAAGCCTCGTGCCCCGATGTAGAAACTTTAGCCATTGCGATGGTCAAGAAGTGTTCGCGAAGAATATTTAATTCAACATCGTTTTTCTTGAAAGCATCAGAGGCTCTTAAGGTCATTTCTTTGGTTCCTCCACCGCCAGGGATAACTCCTACGCCAAATTCGACAAGACCAATATACGTTTCGGCTGAAGCAACTACTTTGTCTGCGTGAAGACTGAGCTCACATCCACCACCTAAGCACATACCGTGTGGGGTAGAGATAACCGGTATACTACTATATCTCATGCGCATCATGGTGTTTTGGAAGTAAGCAATTGCGGCATTAAGTTCTTCGTATTCTTGTTCGACGGCGAGCATGAAAATCATCCCGAGATTAGCACCTACCGAAAAATTCGCCCCTTGATTACCTACAATAAGACCATCAAAACGTTCCTCAGCAATATCGATAGCTTTATTGAGCCCAGTTAATACATCGGCACCAATCGTATTCATTTTAGAGTGAAATTCAGCACATACAATACCTTCTCCAAGATCGATCAAGCTGAAGTCTTTATTTTCGTATACGGTTTGCTTTTCTCTAAGATTGTCTAGTAAAATAAACCCTTCTCTACCCGGTATGTTTTGGTAACTTTTTGATTCAGTATCGTAATAATGGGTTTTTCCTTCTACTATTTTATAAAAAGAGGACTGATTGGCAGCGAGCTCTTCAATCCAAGCAGGAAGTTCAAGATGTTGTTTCTTAACTAGCTCAATTCCTTTCTGTAATCCTACAGCGTCCCATATTTCAAATGGGCCATGTTCCCAACCGAACCCAGCTTTCATGGCGTCGTCAATCTTGTAGATTGCATCGGTAATTTCTCCCATACGATGAGATACATAAGCGAAGAGGTCGGCAAATACTAAACGATAGAATTCTCCGGCTTTATCCGAACCACCAACGAGTATGGGGAACCTGTCAGCAACATTACTTACGCTTTTGGTTTTCTCAAGTGTGGCGAATTTTGCCTTTTTTGCTGCGCGGTATTCACCGGTGGTTAGTTCTAAACTTAAGATTTCAGATTTACCGTCTTTCTTGATTTTTTTGTAGAAACCTTCTCCTGTTTTTGATCCAAGTCGGTTAGCCTCCATCATCGATTCGATAAAACCGGGTAAGCTGAATAGTTCGTGTCTCTCGTCAGAGGTACAGTGCTCTTTTATTCCATTAGCAACATGAACTAAGGTGTCTAAACCAACCACATCAACGGTTCTAAATGTGGCAGATTTAGGTCTTCCAATAACAGGACCCGTAAGTTTATCTACCTCTTCTATGGTCATTTCGAGGTCTTTTACAAGGTGAAAAAGACTTTGAATACTAAAGATTCCGATCCGGTTTCCAATAAATGCCGGAGTGTCTTTAGCAACCACAACTGACTTTCCTAAAAACTTTCTTCCGAAATATTCGAAAAAACGAATCGTTTCCTGGTTGGTTTTTGGCCCTGGAATAAGCTCTAATAAGCGAAGGTATCTAGCAGGGTTAAAGAAGTGAGTTCCTAAAAAGTGTTCCTGAAAATCTTCACTCCTTCCTTCAGCCATAAGGTGAATTGGGATCCCCGATGTATTTGAACTAATAAGCGTTCCCCGCTTTCGGTGTTTTTCAACCGATTCGAAAACTTTTTTCTTAATATCAAGTCTTTCTACAACTACTTCAATGATCCAATCGACTTCTGCAATTTGATGCAGATCATTTTCGAAGGTTCCTGTTTTAATTCGGTTAGCGAATGAGGCGTTGTAAATCGGAGAGGGCTTAGACTTTAATGATTTACTTAAAGAGTCATTAACAATTCTCTTCTGCACACTCGGATGGTCAAGGCTCAATCCTTTAGACTTCTCATCTTCATTAAGTTCTTTAGGGCTAATGTCTATCAGGAGAACTTGAAGGCCGATACCCGCAAGATGAGCAGCAATTCCACTACCCATTATCCCGGAGCCTAGGACGGCTACTTTTTCTATATTCCTTTTCATAGGATCGTATTAGAGGTTTGTTGAAAATCAAAGAGTTGTTCTGAACTGGTCGAATTTATAGCGTTAATCGTGTTGTAAAATCCTAGAAGGTCCTTTTGAGACACTTTATTCGCAACAGCCTCATTGAAGGTATAAACGTGCTTTTTAATAAAATCTCTCTTGATTAATCCATCAGAAGTAAGGTGTACGATAACACCCCGACCATCATGTGGATTAGGCTTGCGCTCAACCAAATGAAGGTCTTCTAAGGAGTTAATTAAACGAGACAAAGAAGTGGGTTCCATTCCCATGATAGGTCCTAACGCCGTAGAGGCAGTTCCGTGTTTAGGGTCGATATTTAATAAGGTCAGTCCTAGAGCCATAGTGATGCCATATTGCTTAGCAACTTCGCTATACATTTTTGATACGGCCTGCCAGGTCGCTCGAAGAGAATGATCGATAAGAGGTTTTTTTGTACTCATTGGCTCTAAGATACGTCAATTTATTATGCATGCATAATAAATTAATAATAAATAAAAAAGGCCTACTAACGCTAGCAGGCCTTTTAAACACATTGTATTCAGTACTTTATGACTCTCTGTAAATCGATTCGTAAAGGTCTAGGTATTTGGCTTTGACTTCTTTTCTTCGAAGTTTCATTGTAGGGGTGAGGTGTCCTGCGTCGATACTCCA
>JAAZVY010000056.1 GCA_018623195.1 Flavobacteriaceae bacterium
AGTGAAATTTTCAGCTTTGATTTTATTAAAGGACTTGCTTATCGTCATATAAACGCAGATGTTAACGTATTGCTTCAATATTCTGCAATTTTAGCTTACAATCCGACAACTAGCGATTTCTTACTTTCTTATGGTAGAGACGTTGACCCCCATTTCTTGGTGATCAATGAGGCTGAATTGTTGGGGACAGAGTATGAAGTTATAAAGCTTAAACCCGCTAACGCATTTCCTTGGTGGTTATCTGTTTTGATTCTTCCACTGGGGATCTTTGTATTTATGAAAAGAAGGAGTATTCCTCTTGTAGAGAGTTTAGATCGTATCACTCCTCAGTTAAGACGTGTGCTTTCAGAAGAAGATTTTAAGATCTTCCAGATCATTAGAGAAAATTATCCAAATGGTGTAGAGTACCCTGACCTTCAGTCTTCTTTTGAGCGTGAGCTTTCGTATGAGAGCAGGATCAAAAAGCTTAGAAATACTATTGCCCATATAGATGAAACCGCTCAATCAATTATCGGCAAATCATCTAGCGTATTCGATATCACTAAAGGAAAAGAGGATAAGCGAGTTAAAGTTATACGAGTAAAAGACGACGAGGTCTTTCAGTATTGGTGGATTAAAAAAGCTTCTAAGAAGAAATTATGATAGCATTTCTTTTTCTTATTCTTTCGATATTTCCCGGGCCAAGACTTGATCGTCTTGAGCACCTGATATTTCCTCAAGATGAGGGCTTCACCATTATAACAAAGGATAGTATATATCACACATTGAATGGTAAAGATTTTACCGCAAGGAGGCATTACTTTACTGAAGACTTCTATCGACTCGACCTAGTCCCCTCTAAAGATTCTCAGAAATTTTTTATAGCAAACGGAGGAGGTCTTGTAGTCAAGTTTGAAGACGACACACTTAAGCGAGTAGACCAATCGTATCGTTGGCGAAGCAGGTATAACTCTTTAGTGGCTGCTGCGAATGATACCATTTATCTGTTCGGCGGCTATGGTGAGTTCACTTTTTATAACGATTTACTCCGATTTGATGAATCTACGAGAGAATGGGTAGAATTACCGGTTCAAGAGCCAAGACCTTCTCGTATGAGTAATGCCATAGGCTATTTAGATCTTGATAGTCGCTCGATTTACGTTGGGTTTGGTTCTGACTCTAGATATGTCGACAAACGTTCTACCTACCGTCCGTTTTATAACATCGGCCGCTTTGATTTAGATGGAGAATATTATGAAACATTGGGTAGCATGGAGTTTATCCAAGAATTTCAGAATGATGTTGGGGTGAAATACTGGAGGTCATTTCCTCACTACAAGCTACCTGTTTTTTATTCAAATCGTTCTTTATTCACTTTTGATTTTAAAAACGGTCAGGCACAACTGCATGATGAGGCTGATTATTCAACTATTGAACAGTTCAATGAGATTTTAGCATACAATCCTAATTCGAATAAATTTTTATTAGGCGGAGACCTTACCGACAGGCCCCGATATCTCGTCGTTAACGAATTAGATCTTTTAGGTAGACACTACACCGTCTTTAACATGAAAAAGGAAGAGGGGTTATTGAACAAATACCTCATAGGGATCGCACTCTTCACTCTCGTGATTCTCCTGTATCTGTTTAGTGGTAAAAAGCAACAACTGATTGACCTTATTAACCAGAATCAAAAGCGAGTCAAATTACAGCTGTCTAATGAAGACTTTAATGTTTTGCGGATTATCATTGATGCTTATCCAAACTTTGTTGATTATCCCGAGCTTCAGAATTCGTTTGAGCGTGATTTAAGCTACGAAAGTCGTATTAAGAAATTGAGAACGACGATCAAAACGATTGATGACACCGTTCAGTCTACCCTTAAGATAAAAGGAAGTGTTTTCGAGATTGAGAAAGGCAAAGAGGACAAGAGGGTTAAGGTCATTCGTTTAAAGGACCAAAGCTTTAAGTTCTCTAGACTACGTTCCTTTTTACCTTTTTAGAGGCCTTGTAAGTGTTTTGCGGCTTCCTTTGCAAAATATGTCGCGATCAAATCTGCGCCCGCTCTTTTGAAGCACATTAATTGTTCTAAATAGGCCTTTTCGTAATCGATCCACCCTTTTTCTGCGGCGGCGTGAAGCATTGCATATTCTCCTGAGACGTGATAAACAGCGACAGGCAGATGAACCGCATCCTTAACTTCACGAACAATATCTAGATAGGGTAGTCCCGGCTTCACCATTAAAACGTCTGCACCTTCTTCTTGATCCATTACTGCTTCTTTCACCGCTTCGATGCGATTTGCAGGGTTCATTTGATAGGTTTTTTTGTCTTCAGGGATGTCTTCGGCGTCGACCGGTGCTGAATCGAGTGCGTCTCTAAAAGGTCCATAAAATGCACTTGCATATTTTGCCGCATAACTTAGGATACCCACGTCTTCAAAACCTTCAGCATCGAGGGCTTTTCTAATCTCGATGATTCGTCCGTCCATCATGTCGCTGGGAGCGACCAGGTCGGCTCCGGCTCTGGCATGCGAAACGCTCATTTTGCATAATGCTTCTACGGTAGGGTCGTTGAGCACTTTTCCGCCGGCAACGATACCGTCGTGTCCATAAATCGAGAAAGGATCTAGGGCAACATCGGTTAAAACTAACATTTCTGAATTTACAGCCTTAACGCTTTTAATCGCTCTTTGCATGAGGCCTTCTGGATTCCAGGCTTCAACTCCCTCATTATCTTTTTTAGCATCGTCGGTTTTTGCGAATAAAAGAACCGCCTTTAAGTTTAAAGCGGTTAGCTCTCGAATTTCATCTTCTAATAGGTCAAGACTCATCCGATATTGACCGGGCATTGATAAGATTTCTTCTTTTATACCCGTCCCGTCGACCACAAATAGAGGTACGATAAAGTCATCAACAGTTAACGTTGTTTCTTGAACTAATAAGCGAAGTGCATTCGAGGTTCTTAGCCTGCGATTTCTAATGATTGGGTACATAGATTTCTCCTTTAAGGTAAAGTTGAGCATTTCCTGTGATAAGTGCTCTTTCTCCATTTATTTCGCACAGAAGGTCCCCTCTTCTTTTAGACTCTTGCCGTGCACTGAGTTTTGTTTTTTTTAGTTTTTTCGACCAGTATACCACAAGAGAGGTGTGTGCTGAACCAGTTACTGGATCTTCGTCAATGCCAACGGCTGGCCCGAAGAATCGTGATACAAAATCAACATCAGTTCCTTTTGCAGTGACGATCACCCCGACATAGGGCCATCTTTTGATGCTTTCGAAATCGGGTTGTATTGCTTTTACAACAGCTTCGTTTTCAACTCTCAAAATAAGATCGGTTCGCCCGGTGTAGGCTTCAAGAATGGGGCTGCCAATCGCTTCAATCCACTCATTTTTTATATCGATCGGTATAATTTGATCACTTGGAAAATCAAGAGTCAAAAGATCTTCATTCTTGGTTACTGTTAGCTCTCCCGAACGAAGACTTTGAAATCGAATGACGTCTTTGATATTCTTTTCGTTGAATAAAACAAAAGCTGAAGCTAGTGTAGCATGTCCACAAAGGTCTACCTCCACTGTAGGAGTAAACCACCGAATTTGAAAGGGCTTCAGATCGGTGCGAATAAATGCGGTTTCTGCTAGATTATTTTCTGCCGCAATTTGCTGCATTACCTGATCTTCTAACGGCCCTTCTAATAGACATACTCCGGCAGGATTGCCTGAGAACACCTTAGAAGTGAAGGCGTCTACTTGGTAGAAGGGGATGCTTTTTCTATCCTTTACACCCATGCTCGTGGTTCTTTTAAGGTTTGCAAAAGCTTATCCTCGTCGCTACCTGCCTCAGGCGAGTGATTGTATTGCCACTGAACATGGGGTGGCAAACTCATTAGAATACTCTCAATGCGACCGTTAGTCCTTAGCCCGAAAAGAGTTCCTTTGTCGTGTACAAGATTGAACTCGACATATCGGCCACGTCGTATTTCTTGCCATTCTCTTTGCTTGTCAGTATAGCTGAGGTTTTTTCTCTGCTCAACGATGGGTACATAGGCGTTTATAAAGCTGTTGCCAACTTCGGTGACAAATTCGTACCACTGCTCTAAGCTTTGCTCATCGGTTTGTTTGAGGTAGTCAAAGAATAAACCTCCGACACCCCTTGCTTCGTCTCGGTGAGCGTTCCAGAAATAGCGGTCACAGGCCTCCTTATATTTTGGATAAAAAGAGGCGTTGTGTTTATCGCAAGCCGTTTTACAAACCCTGTGAAAATGTGTTGCATCCTCTTCAAACAGGTAATAAGGAGTAAGGTCTTGACCTCCTCCGAACCAAGCGTCGGCTAGACTTCCGTCATCCTTGTATAATTCGAAATACCGCCAATTCGCATGAACGGTTGGCACCATCGGATTTTTTGGATGAATGACTAGCGAAAGCCCGCAAGCGAAAAAGCTTCCTTCTTCCACTTTGAAGTAGGCCTTCATTGAATCAGGTAACTCACCGTGTACGGCCGAGATGTTGACGCCTCCTTTTTCGAAAACGGCCCCATTTTCAATTACGCGAGTTCTTCCTCCTCCACCGCCTTTTCGGTCCCAAAGATCTTCTTGAAATTTGGCTTGACCGTCAGCGGTTTCGAGTGCACTACAAATTTGGTTTTGCAGCCCTTGTATATAGTCGTAGAATCGGTCTTTTTGTGAGGTCATAACGCTGTGTTTATCCCGGATATTCTTTTACCGCATCAATGAATGCCTTGGCATGATCGATAGGGATGTTGGGAAGAATGCCGTGTCCTAGATTTACAATGTATCGATCCTTTCCGAAGGCGTCGATCATCTGCCACACATCCGCTTTAATTCTTGATGGTGGGGACAATAATCGGGAAGGGTCGTAGTTTCCTTGAAGCGTGATTTTTCCTTTGCTAAGGTAACGGGCATTTCTTGCTGAACAGGTCCAGTCTACTCCTAGAGCCGAGGCGCCTGAATCAGCCATTTCACCTAGAGCGAACCAACAGCCTTTTCCGAATAGAATTACAGGGGCCAAGTCTTTCAGAGCATCTACGATTTGTTGCATGTACTGCATCGAAAACTCTTTGTAATCTTCAGGGCTTAACATTCCGCCCCAAGAGTCAAATATTTGAACGGCGTGTACTCCAGCTGCTACTTTGGCCTTTAGATAAGCGATGGTCGTGTCGGTGATCTTTTGAAGTAGCGCGTGAGCGGTTTTTGGATCTGAAAAACACAATCCTTTAGCAACATCAAAACTCTTACTCCCTTGACCTTGCACGCAGTAGCAAAGAATAGTCCATGGTGAGCCGGCAAAACCGATAAGCGGAACACTGTTATCCAATTTTTCGAGGGTTAGGGTAATTGCCTCCAAGACATAGCCAAGGCTCTCTTCGATATCGGGAACGATTACACGATCTAAATCAGAGGCTTTTCGAATCGGGTTAGGCAAAAAGGGTCCAACACCCGGACGCATTTCAACGTCGATGTTCATTGCCTGAGGAACCACCAGAATGTCGCTGAACAAAATGGCAGCATCCATCCCATATCTTCGAAGCGGCTGAACCGTAATTTCAGACGCTAGTTCTGGGGTTTGACAGCGAGTAAAGAAATCATACTTTTCTTTGAGCTCCATAAATTCAGGGAGATAGCGCCCCGCTTGTCGCATCATCCAAACAGGAGGGCGAGATACACTTTCTCCTCGTAAGGCCTTAAGATAAAGATCATTTTTAGGGCTAGTTGCTCCCATAGTTATTGTTTTTTAGGTCTAAAATGCAGTCTAAAACCATTCGCTCACTGCTAGGAGTTTTCGCGACTGCTGTTACTGGTAAGTTCAGGCTTTTTGCTTTTTGTGCGGTAGTGTCTCCGATACAATAGACTTTTACCCCTTCATCAATCGAATTATTTTTTAAAAAGTATTCGATTCCCTGTGGGCTATAAAAGAGAACTACATCGAACGATTCAGCAACCTTTTTTAAATCAGGAATGGTGAGATAAACATCGATGGCATCTGCTTTTTTAGAACGAATATAGGTTTCGGTTTCTTTTGTTTTTTTTACGCCGCTCAGCCATAGCTTTCGCTTTTCTTCGAGTTCAGGACTCGAAAGCTTTTCTTCAATTAATTCACTGGAAGAATGCGCGATTCCAACTACTCTCAGGTCTAGTTTTCTCAATGCCTCTGCCGTTTTATCTCCCACACAATACCAGTCGGTATTTAATAGGTGTTCCTGATCTTGATTCTTCCAATAATGTGAAAGTGCGTTTACTGCATTTTGACTACTGCAGATATACAGATCGTATCTCGGGGCTGCAAAGGGTAGCGGCTCAGCACTGATGATGTCGTAGTGGCTGATTTGATGTCCGGCAGCAAGAAGGCGTTCGAAAGAAACCTCACTTAAGGTTTTCGTACTAAGAATCTTTGCCATCCCTCAATTCTTTTAAAATTTCTTCACCTCCTGATTTTAGAACTTCACCTACCCATAGGGGAACATCAGATACAGCGTTTGATCGAGTGGTACGTTTTTCAATGGTGACCGCTTTAGTCCCGTCAAGACTGAATAGCCCTCCCTTAAACAGCACCTCTTCGCCGTTTACCTTCGCGATTGCCCCTATGGGCGAACTACATCCGCCTTCTAATTGTCTTAGAAATTCACGTTCTAATTGAGCTTCAAGGGCGGTGTTTGAATGATTGATTAGCGCTAGCGCCTCCTTAAGATCAGAGCGGTCTGACTTGGCTACAACTACCACAGCTCCTTGTGCTGGTGCGGGTAACATCCAGTCTAACACTTCAACCTCTAAGTCTTTAATTTCTAGTCGTTCAAGACCTGCAAGTGCAAAGATCCCTCCTAACCAAGGGTTGTTAAATACCTTGTCAAGTCGAGTTTGAACATTACCTCGAAGTCCTGTAATGGAGTGACTGGGGTTGCGTCGAAGCCATTGCGCTTTTCGCCTCAAACTACCCGTGGCTACCACGGTTGCACCACTGTTAGGGCTTTTTACCATAACGTCTTCGGTAGCTCCTCTCTCGAGGACCGCTACAACCTCAAGGCCTTCAGCGAGTGCCGTTGGCACATCCTTCATTGAATGAACAGCAATGTCGATTTCTCCTCTCAATAGCGCAGCATCTAAGCCTCGGGTAAATACACCGCTGATTCCCATCTGATAAATAGGTTGAGCAAGGTTTAAATCTCCTTCGGATTTTACCGGATGCAATACGTTCGGTTTGTCGTATTTCTCAAGAAGCCCGGCTACTTTGTTGGCTTGCCAAAGCGCTAGGGCACTATCTCTGGTGCCAATTCGAATAGGCCTTTTCATCGCTTTGATTTTTCTAATTCGAATACCGATTCTATCAGTTTCATCTTCTCTTCAAGATCACTGTCGGTCTCTCTGAGAAAATTCGCGAATTGTTTGGTGATTTTTTGAACTAATCGATCACCGAAATCATCGAATGCGTCACTGTTTTTGGCAACGCTTTTATTTTTCTTCGACTGAAAATCGATTTCTTCGGCTTTGAATTGACTTAGTTTTTCTTTTAATGCCGCCAAGGTGTTGGCAAACTTTCGGTTGTCTACCCAAGTCATGAATTCTAACAGAATCTCTTTGTAGATCGATTCGGCCATTGGTAAGAATTCTTTTCTTTTTTCAAGAGTGTCGTCAGTGATTTTGGATAGTTGATCAATATCAATAACCTCAACTTGATTTAAGCCGCTAACCTCTTCACTCACATTTTTTGGAACCGATAAATCGAGAATGATCAGTGGTTTTTTATTGAAAATCAGAGCAGGGCTAATCGTTGGTTTAGGGGCCCCTGTAGCCACTACGAGAATATCCGCTTGTCTAATTTCGGTTTGAAGCTCTGAGTAGGGACGAACTCGTAGATTGAGCTTCGTTGCAATACGCTCAGCCTTTTCCAAAGTACGGTTGATAAGCGTAATATGCTCGTTTTGGGTGTGTTTAACTAAATTTTCGCAGGTGTTTCTCCCAATTTTACCTGTGCCAAACAGCACGATATGTTTCTCGCTGATGGCCTCTACCTTTTCAAGAAGGTAACGCACCGAGGCAAATGAAACTGAAGTGGCACCAGAAGAAATCTCTGTTTCTGTTTTTATTCGTTTTGAGGCTTGAATAACTGAATTAACGAGTCGCTCAAGAAACGGATTGCTCAGTTCTAGTTTCTTGGCTCTTCTAAATCCTTGTTTTACTTGCGAAATGATTTCGAAATCTCCTAGGATTTGACTGTCTAGCCCTGTACCCACACGAAATAAGTGTTCTACCGC
>JAAZVY010000057.1 GCA_018623195.1 Flavobacteriaceae bacterium
AAACACCTATGTAGTTGCTAGTATTGACTACCGTTGGATCAACTCTTTAGATGGAGACGAGACTCCTAATTCTATGCACCACCTAGTAGAAGATGTTTTTGGCGCGATTGCCCATCTTCAGGAGAATGCTTCAAAATACGGAGCTGACCGAAATAATATTGCAGTTACTGGTGATAGCGCCGGCGGTCATCTATCCGCTGCAGCAGCAACTCTTTCTGACCAGATAGGAACGGGAGATTATCCGACCGATTTCAAACTGGTTCCTACCTACCTACCTGAAAATAAAACCGCAGAACAAGTGGGAGAAGAAATCAGAAACGCTATCAAAGCAGCGGCACCTAGCTATGGCGTATTTGATGTAAACCCACTCAATCAGTTTATCTCTCAAACAGATATTGCTTATCGAAATGGACTATCGCCCATCAAAAATGTACCCTCAAGCGACCTACGTGAAATACCGCACTTCTTGACTAGAGGTACCAAGGACGGATTGATTTCTCACGAAATGGTACAGGCCTATGTAGATGCCTTAGAAGCCAAGGGACAAAAAGCGAAATATCTTCAAGTAGAAGAGGCAGGACACGCCTTCTTCGACTGGAAGCCAGATGCAACAACTAGAGCCACCTTTGACAAATACGGCGTCCCTTATGCTGCTAAAATGAGGGCCTTCTTCGACCAGGTATTTTATTAAAAAGTCTATTGCCCGTACCTTTATAAAAAAAGGTGCTATTGAAAAAGGGTATTTGGATTGCTCTCATCTTGCTGTGCTCCTGTTCGAAGGATACACCAACCCTTCAGGAAGGTGCTGAATCGGTATTCTATTTAATCAACTTAAGTGTCGAAGGGAGTGGTCAGATTAGTCTAAGTCCAACGTCAGCAGACAATCGCTATCCTGAAAATTCTAATCTTGAAATTCTGGCAGTACCAGAAGAGGGATGGTCATTTACTCATTGGAGTGGATCCATAGATAACCAAGAAAACCCACTGAGTATTCAATTAACTGCAAATCTGAACTTACAGGCTCATTTCGAGATTGAGGCTCCTGATAACTCAGGGACTGAAGGGGAAGAATCAGAGAATCCAACGGATACCGCTGAAATCCTACAACTCGATAATGAGATGACACTCGTTGCAATCAACGCAAAAGCGGGAGATCGGCTCATCTATAACGATACTGAATATCTCATTGTTGACAACGAACTACTAAGAGAAATCATCATCGATCAACGAGAAGATTTATCAAGACTAGTTACAACCCTTGTAACGGACATGAGTTATCTCTTTGAAAATAAAACCACCCTAACCCCTAATATTTCATCTTGGGATACTCAGAATGTTACCACCATGAAGGCCATGTTTAAGGGAGCCACTTTGTATAATGGAGACATCAGTTACTGGAACGTTTCAAAGGTTACCGATTTTTCAGAATTATTTGCCTCTACTGGCGGTTTTAATCAAGATATCGGAGGGTGGAACACTTCAAGTGCAACTGTAATGGACGAGATGTTTTACCAAGCTGCTGTATTCAACAGAGATATTAGCAGTTGGTGCGTACCCCTAATTACCAACGAGCCCCGAAACTTCGCTACTGAATCGCCCCTATCACCGGGTCAATTGCCAGTCTGGGGACAATGTCCTGAATAATTACTTACGCTTCCAGACCTGGGTTCTGCCCAAAAGAGAAAAACCTAAATAACCTCTAACATTAAGAGTATTGTCATCTTCTAGGGTAATGGTGCAGTCGTAATTTTTACCGTTAGCAGGATCCATGATCTTACCTTTGGTCCAAGAGTCATCGTCAGGTTTTAAGCCCTTAACAATAACCAAGCCTTCTATAGGTTTGTTGTACTCATCGCCTTTACAATTCACGCACGTTTTACCTTGATCTTCGGGTAATAAGAGACGTTCAATTTTTCCATAAAGTTTTCCATCTTCAACGTATAGAAGAATTTCTGATTTCTCTCTTCCCGTTTCATCATCAATAGTAACCCAACGACCCTCAATATCTGGAGTCTGAAAGAAGAGTACAAGTGAAATTAATAGTGATACCATTTTTTCTTTCTAAATTAGGTAAGATGTTAAAAACCAGCAGTATGAATTTGAAAAAATTACGTTCTATTAGTCAATCCCTAATCGTTTTAGGGGTACTGCTGTTTAACACCCATGCCTACGCTCAAAAGGAAAACAACTTTAAACTCGATCCTTCAACGAGCATGCTGATGACAGGTAAAGGGCCCGGTCAAGACGGGTCTATCAACCCTTATGCCGGTCAGGATTGCGTGGCGGTAGTAGCGAACTTAGCGAACACTCCATTTTCGGTTAGAATTCAACAAAAAGGGATTGTGCTAAGAACTATCGCTGTAGGAAAAAAAGAAACGAAAAGAATCTCCTTGGGTGCCCAAGAAGAACTTTATATCGACACCCGTAATAAGACCACTCGATTTACGATTAACTACGAACAACCTAATTAAAATCTAAACCAATGAATAAACTACTCACCGCCCTATTAGCCCTATTAGTGTTTTCGTGCACAAAACCAGCTCCGCAACCGAAACTGTCCTTAGCTCAATGGTCACTCCACCGCATGATATGGGAGAAAAATATTTCACCCTATGATTTTGCCGAATACGCACACAACCTGGGATTTAAGGGTCTAGAATATGTGAATCAGTTGTATCCAGAGGTAATGCTTGCAGAAGACAAAGCCGCTGCCATTCAGGATTTTGTGGCTAAGAATAATGAACTCGCCAAGAAGTACCAGCTTCAAAATGTACTGATCATGATTGATGGAGAAGGAAGTCTTTCTGTAGCTGATGAAACTGAGCGTACTAAAGCTGTTGAAAACCATAAGATTTGGGTAGATGCAGCCTCGGCGATGAACTGCTCTGCTATTCGTGTCAACCTTCATGGGTCCAATGATTTTGAGACTTGGAGCGAAGCCTCGATTAAAAGTCTTACTGAACTCGCCAATTATGGAGCCGACAAAAACATTAATATTCTGGTTGAAAATCATGGTCGATTAAGCTCTAATGGAGAAGCGCTCATGCAGGTAATTAACCGTGTTGACCTCCCCAATTGTGGCACCCTTCCCGATTACGGTAACTTTTGTATTGCTGAGGACGGATACGGATCGATCACCGACGAAAATTGCTCTGAGGTTTACGATATCTATAAAGGTGTTGAGGAGATGATGCCAAAGGCGATGGCTTTAAGCGCAAAATCTTTTGACTTTGACACCGAGGGCAATGAGATTAATATTGATTATACCCGAATGCTAGCCATAGCCAATAAATACAATTATCAGGGCTTCATAGGTATTGAATATGAGGGTAATGACCTACCTGAAATTGAAGGAATTGTAGCCACACGTAATCTAGTGCTTAAAAACCTTAGCGCAAATGAAAACTAGAACCCTTCTTACCCTCGTATTAGGATGGTTTAGCCTACTGATTAGTGCACAATCACCACTAGGCGGATGGCAAGCAGCAACGACCGATTCAAACGGAAACAAATTAAATGTATCGAGTATTGTCACAGAAACCCACCAGGTGATTACTTGGTATGACATTAGCGGAAACTTTGTTAAAACCATGGGCGGATCATGGACTATCTACGGCGATCGCTGGCAATTAAACGTTGAATTCGACTCCGAAACCCCCGAGAATGTAGGAAGCAATAAGGAGTTTACCATCATCCCCAACGCAGAGGGCTATCATCTCTTGCCGTTAGGTCTGACGTTTAAACAAATCGACAATGGTTATCCAGGCAAACTCATGGGAGCCTGGCAAATGACAGGAAGAAAGCGCGGAGAAGAAATGACATCCAGACCCATTAATCAGGCACGTAGAACGCTAAAATTACTCTCAGGAAGGCGATTTCAATGGATTGCCTTTAATGTAGAAACCAAAGAATTTTTTGGAACTGGCGGAGGTACTTACACTACCAAAGATGGCACCTACACCGAAAATATTGAGTTTTTCTCGAGAGATCGCTCAAGAGTGGGAGCTTCGTTAGCATTTACTTATGAACTCATAGACGGACACTGGCATCACTCAGGCTTAAGCAGTAAGGGGAGTCCTATTTATGAAATTTGGAGTAAATAATGTGGGGAGCCAACGAGTGGACTGATCGAATGTTTCGAAAATATTGGTGGCTTTTACTACTAATAATAATTGCTTATTTGACCATCAAGCTAACTACAGCTTAGTCATCTTATCGAGTGCCAATAGAGAATTCAGTAACAGCTGTGTTCCATTGGCGATATCTTCTGGGGTAGAGTACTCCAAAGGAGAATGGCTTATCCCCTCATAACTAGGAATAAATATCATACCCGTTGGCCCTATCATCGCCATATCTTGGGCATCGTGACCGGCTCCACTAGGCAGACTCAATTGAGAATATCCTAAACTCTTGGCCTGATCGCTGATCACTTTACGAATTCGATCATCCATCATCGCAGGTGGACTAGTTGCATCAATTGGAGAAAATTCAAACGTGGTTTGATATTTTTCTTCAATAGCCTTTGTGCTTGACACAATTGCTTCATAAACCTCCTTGATACGATCTGAGCTCAAATCTCTGATTTCTAGACTCATTCTAACCTCACCTGGAATCACATTGGGGGCTCCAGGAAGCGCTTGTATCCGACCCACAGTAGCCACTTGATTTCCTTCGATACTCTTAGCAATTCTATTGACACTTAAAACAAATTCTGCCGATGCCAACATCGCATCCTTTCGTTTATTCATGGGGGTAGTACCGGCATGATTAGCAAATCCTCTGACGACTACATCCCACCATTTGAGGCCTACTATTCCTTCAACAACGCCCACATCAATACCTTGATCGTATAGGTTTGAACCCTGCTCAATATGTAATTCGATAAAGGCGTGTAGATTTTCTTTACTTCGTTTTACTGAGAAAATAGTAGCTGAATCTCCGCCTAGGCGATGAACACCTTCAGCATTGGTATATCCTGAAGAGGTTTTTACTTTAAGTGTCCCTTCATCAATCTTACCGGCAAGTGCACGACTACCAAATACCCCACCTTCTTCATTGGTGAAGATCAATAATTCAAAGTCGTGATTCGTTTTAATCTTCTGTTCAACTAGTGTCTGCATCACTTCGAGTACAGCCATACTTCCCACTTGCCCATCGTAATGGCCGCCATTAGGCACGGCATCAATATGAGAACCAAAAGCAACGACCTTTGACAAACCTTTTCGGCCTTTTCTTACCGCTGAAATGTTACCTGCAGCATCGATTCGAACTTCAACTCCAAGATCTTTCAGGCGTTCAATCACATAGGCTCTTGCGTCAAGCTCATGATCACTGTACGCCACTCGGTCATTTCCGCCTTCCTCGTTAATTCCGAAAGTTTTCAACCTCTCTAAATTTTCATTTACTCGCTCGGCATTTATCTGATATTGTGCAGAAGAAATCGAGAAGAAGAGAAGTAAGACAAAAGTGAATGCAGTTGATTTCATGATAAATTTATTTACGGTGGTTGTAATTCTTTCTAGCATCCTTGAAGTGATTGAATACCGTGTTGACAAAGGTCAGAATAAGACCTACCCCAAGGCCGATGTAGATGATGGTAAATATCTTTCCTAGATCGGTCTTTGGCGCGAAATCTCCGTATCCAATGGTAGTTAAGGTAATCGATGCAAAATAAAGGGCATCAATAAATCGCCAACCTTCCGCATACATATAGAAGAAAGCTCCTCCAAAAAGTATGATTACCGAAGCCCCAAGAAGGCTTCGGTAATCTTTGTCTTGAAGAAATTCAATAAAGGTTCGAATAAAAAATCGCAACGGATTATTATTTTATTATTAATCTACGATTTTCACATCAACAGAAGTTCGCGCTTGCCACCCGGTGACATCTGTCACAGAGAGTGCTAAGTGATAGTCACCAGTATCTACTCCATCAGGAATGATAAGATCAATCTCTAGCTCATAATTAGTGCTCCCTTGTGGTATCCGTTCACTACTTGAAAAAACAAATGGATTTACCGCTGTGGTAATGGGTTCTAATTCACAAGCTCCCTGTTGATCGTCATGGGTATGGTGATCAAAATTGTGATGCATCTCAACTGAATAACTTGCTAATTCTAAGTTATCTGCAACTTTCGCTTTGATGGTATAGCTCTGTCCTCGACTAAGACTTTCACAAGTCTGTGGAAACCCCCCAGCGTAGTTAACCGTGATGCTTGGCTTCTCTTCATCGATCTCAGTCTCGGTACAAGAAACAAGCGCTAAGACACAAAAACCTAGCAACAATCGATGCCATTGATTATAACTCTTCATAAACCTTTTAGCATTATTTGTAGACAACAAGGTAGTAATATTACTCCTCTTCAACCACCATATCAAAATGCGCTTCAGCTGTAGTACTATTACCAGCCTCATCGGTTACAATTACATAGACATGGTACTCACCTAGTGCAGCATTTGCTGGAACTGCTATATCCTCATGTAATTCAGCGTTCAATACTTGATATCTCGCGTCGGTATACACCTGTTCGAATTCCCAAGCAACCTCTCCTTCTCCTGGTGTAATCTCGTCGCTGTGAATATCAATCGTGATGGTTTCGATGCGAGCAAAAGCTAGAATATCGGCTCCGATATGCAGCGACTCTCCTGGGTGGGCGATACCCTCATCGGCATGTTCATCCTCACCACCCTCATCAGAGTGCTCTTCGTCATGGGCAGCGCCTACTTCTAAATTAGAAATAACAGGTGGCTGAATCTCGTCTTCTGAACAAGAAATAAATAGAATAGCAGCTAAAAGAGAGAAAAAAATCGGTTTGAAAATAGTTTTCATAATGTGTTGTTTTTAAAAATTATAAGTAATTGATAAAGAAAAATTTCGTGCGGGTTCAGGAACATCGATCAGCCTGTAAAAGCTGGTGTGATCGAAGTACTTGGTGTTAAATAAATTATTGATCTTGAATCGAACGTTAATTGGTTCAGAGTAATTATTCAAATGCAATTCAGAGAGCAGTGACAAATTGAAAAGTTGATACCCCGGTGTTATTTCTTCGGGTGGAACAATTCGGTTCTGTGCTGCCGTGATTCGATAGTCGGTAATTAGACGAGTGTTTTTGAACACCTTGCCAGAATTAAAACTCTTTGAGAGTGACAATAGGCCAGATAGTGGAGGATTAAAAGGAAGCGTAAACCCCTTTTTTGGGCCATTTAATTGCTCTGCATAAACGTACTCCACCGAGGTGTCGAGACTAAGTGACTGGTTCAGCGTAACCCCGAAAGATAATTCTCCACCATATCGAAGCACCTTTGCCTGCTTGTAGGCGTAAACCTGAAGAGTTTCATAATAATCAGCGGTCGGATTTAAATAGATATAGTTGGTGAAATAGTTTACAAATGGACTAAAACCAAATTGCAGTGTATCCCCCGTCTGGTTCCATTCGAAATCGAATTGATACGACTCCTCAGCTTTTAAATCGATCTGTCCACGTTCGAATCGATACATGTGATAATTCACTCCGTCCGAAGCAAGCTCATTCGCTAGTGGAATTCTAAAGCTCTTTCCGAGATTGAACTTCATAGCCGTACGCTCTTTGAGATAACTCATCCCAATAGACCCACTATAACTACCGAAACTAAGGTCTTCGTCTGAGGCTCGTTGAAGATTTTGAAGCTCATAGATACCTACCGAATTCTCTACAGGCGTCTGAAACCAATCCACATAAGCATCCGTCATCACTCGACCCACATCATACCTAAGACCTCCTTGAAGGTGTAAATACTCTGATAACCGGATATGATCAAAAGCGAAAATCCCAGCAGTAAATCGTTTAAACGATGGAATTAAGAAACCCCATCCGCCAATACGATTATTCTGAATTTCACCATTAAACCCAAATGACAACTCATGTGCTCCTCTATTCTCTAGGGAATTATGAATATTTAAGGTGTAGGTATTCTTCGAAAAAACTCGCTCACTACTACTTGATGGCTTGGGCATGTAGCCGTGCGGAACAGGTTCTGACTGCTCGGTACGCTCATTATTTTGGAAGCCAAAATCAATCTGCAAAGTGCTATTTGGTCTAAAAAATTGAAAATTCTGAATCCATTTAAAATGATTCACCTCGTGAAACGGGAGATCCACATCTCGAAAAGAAGCATCGTAATCAATCGATGACGAGCGCACCTCAAGACCATGAGCATTGGCAAAGAAACCATTATTACCG
>JAAZVY010000058.1 GCA_018623195.1 Flavobacteriaceae bacterium
AGCTCTTCGGAGTAAATACTACCAAAGGTTTTCTAAATGGAGCCTTTTGCTGTCTTCGAAGTACATGGAAAAGGTTCGCAGGAGTGGTTACATCAACCACATACATATTATCCTTCGCACAAAGTTGAAGGTAACGCTCCATACGAGCAGAAGAGTGCTCAGCTCCTTGACCCTCATAACCATGAGGAAGAAGCAGCACTAATCCATTTTGCATCTTCCATTTATCTTCAGCCGAAGACAGGTATTGATCAATGACGATTTGAGCCCCATTAGAGAAATCTCCAAACTGAGCCTCCCAAAGCGTCAAGGTTTTGGGACTAGACATGGCATAACCATAATCGTACGCCATAACTGCATACTCAGAAAGTAGCGAGTTATAAATATGAAGTTTTCCGTTTTGATGTTCTCCCAACTGATTGAGTAACACAATCTCTTCTTCGTTCGATTCGGTCTTGATTACCGCATGGCGGTGAGAGAACGTTCCTCGCTCAACATCCTGTCCGGTAAGTCGAACGTTATTTCCCTCCTCGATTAATGAAGCGTATGCTAAAAGTTCACCCATCGCCCAATCTAGACTATTGTCCTCGAAGTACATTTTCTTGCGAGCATCTATTAGACGCTCAATCTTTCTTAATGCCTTCTTGTCTGAAGGGATACTGGTAATTTTTTCGGCCAATGCGGTTAGCTTCTCCATCGGATAACTCGTATCTATCCCCTCCATCATTTCTGTCGAGGTAGCGAGCTTTGAAAAACCAGACCATTCATCCTGCATAAACGGCGTAATTACCGTCTTCTCAATCTTACGGGAATCGATCAAATCTTCTTCGAGCATTGTCTTGTACGAAGCCTCTAGTCCTCGCACATAATCGGAGTCGATTACACCGCTAGCTAACAGACGCTCCGCATAAATATCTCGTGGGTTTTTATGCTTAGCGATCGCCTTATAAAGTAACGGTTGAGTAAACTTAGGCTCATCTCCCTCATTGTGACCATATTTTCGATATCCCAATAAATCAATGAAAATATCACGAGCATATCTCATTCGATATTCTACGGCAAATACGGAAGCATGCACCACGGCCTCTACATCATCTGCATTTACATGAAGTACTGGTGACAACGTAACCTTGGCTACATCGGTACAATAGGTAGATGAACGTGCATCCAGGTAATTGGTTGTGAAACCGATTTGGTTATTGACCACCATATGAATGGTACCTCCCGTCTGATACCCATCTAATCGGGCCATCTGAACGACCTCATAAACGACACCTTGTCCGGCTATGGCTGCATCACCGTGTATAAGTATCGGTAAGACTTCAGAGGGATTTAAAGGGTGGTCATTATCTTGTTTCGCTCGAGTAATCCCTTCAACGATACCATTAACGGTTTCAAGGTGTGAAGGGTTGGGAGCGATATTCATATTTACAATATGACCATTGTTCGTTTCGCGTTTAGAAGTCCATCCCAAGTGATATTTAACATCTCCATCAAAGATGGCTTCTTCATAGTCTTTGCCATCAAATTCAGAAAAAATATCCTTAGGTGACTTACCGAAGATATTGGTGAGCACATTCAAACGACCCCTGTGGGCCATACCCATGACAAATTGTTTCACGCCTTGATCTGCTGCATGCTCGATGATGGCATCTAAGGCTGGAATTAAAGATTCATTTCCTTCTAGCGAAAAACGTTTTTGCCCTACGTATTTAGTATGTAAAAAACTCTCGAAACTAACTGCTTGATTCAGTTTTTCAAGAATATAACGCTGCTTCTCTGGGCTAAATTGCGATCGATTGTCATTTTGATTCAAATAGTTTTGAATCCATTCGATACGCTCGGGAGTTCGAATATACATGTATTCCACACCGATAGAATCGCAATAAATACGTTCAAGATGATCGATGATTGAACGTAATGACGATGCTCCTATTCCGAGAATTTCTCCAGCATTGAAGGTGATATCTAGGTCTGACTCAGACAATCCGAAATTAGATAGCTCTAAAGTAGGACTGTACTTTCTTCGCTCACGAACGGGGTTGGTTTTGGTAAATAAATGTCCCCGTGATCGATAGCCATTGATCAGCTTGACTACCTGAAACTCTTTCTGTACCGATTCAGGAACGACGGCAGTAGTTCCATTTTTAGGATTGCTTATCTGGCCCTCTGCAAGTTCTTCGAGATCCCAATCTTCGAGTACGCTTTCTGCACCAAAGTCAAATCCTTGAAAGAATGCCTTCCAACTGGGCTCCACACTATCTGGAGCAGTTCGGTATTGCTCATAAAGCGACTCAAATAAGGTGGTGTGAGCCGCGTTAAGAAAGGAAAATTTATCCATGAAATCAGTCAACTATTTCGACCTACAAAAGTACAATGTTTAGTGGGTTAACGCGAAGATTTTAAGGCTTTTCGAAATTATTTAACGTGTTTTCCTTCTTTCATTACGAAATGAACGTTTTGCAGCGCCAACACATTCTTTTCTGGATGCTCTTTAGTAGCTACAATATCTGCTAAAAATCCTTCTTTGATCTGACCCAACTCGTCCCCCATTCCTAAAAGTTTTGCGTTGACTAAGGTAGCTGCCTTTAATGCTTCCTTCAAAGGCATTCCAGCCTCATGCATATAGAAGAACTCTCTAGCATTTTCTCCATGATTAAAAACACCAGCATCAGTTCCAAAGGCAATATTAACTCCCTTCTTATAAGCCTTTGCAAAAGTAGCTTGAGACTGTTTTCCACCGATTTCTTTTGCCTTAGCAGCAACCATGGGAGGATAATAACCCTCTATTTCAGCATTGATTGAAACTTGTTTTCCCGCAGTAATTGTAGGTACTAGATAAGTGCCATGCTTAATCATCAGATCCATAGTAGCTTCACTCATAAGCGTACCATGTTCTATGGTATGAATACCTGCAACTACTGCTCTTCGCATGCCTTCGTCTCCATGGGCATGGGCGGCAGTAAGAAAATCATAATCCTCGGCCGTCCTTACAATTTCTTTGATTTCTTCAATGGTGAAGTGTGCGTTTTTACCATTTTTTGTAGTACTCAACACCCCACCCGTTGCTGTAATTTTAATAGTGTTAGCTCCGTCCTTATATCGTTGTCTTACCGCTTTACGAGCATCTTCGGGGCTATTTACGATACCTTCTGCAGGTCCTGGGTCACCCATCAGATCCTTACGTACGCCAGAAGTAGGGTCAGCATGACTACCAGTTGAGCCAATCGTTTTTCCTGTAGTGAAAATACGAGGACCATCTACTAGGCCAGCTTCAACGGCATTCTTTAAAGCGATATTCACTCCAGAGCCTCCTAAATCACGTACGGTGGTAAACCCAGCAAGCAAGGTCTTATTCGCGTAAACAGCAGCTCTAAATGCAACATCAGCCTCATTTAAAGTGAAACGATTGAGATAAGCACGAGGGTTAGATTCAGACTCAATATGCACATGCATATCAATAAACCCAGGCATCACATAAGCCGATTTTAAATCGATATTTTGATCGTCTCCTGTTGCATCCACGAATCCATTCAATACTTCTGTAATGCGCTTACCCTCAACAACAACGGTTTTGTTTTTGTACCATTTTTCTGAGGTCGGATCAAATACGTTTCCGCATTGTAAATAATATTTTTGGGCACTTATCGATTGAATAGAAAAAGCGATAACTGCGAGATAAATCCAATTTTTCATGAAGTATATGGTTAAGGTTAGTGAATGAATTTAGTCTAAATTTCTGAGTTTTCGTTCCCAAGCCCAGGCTGAGGCCAGCGCATCATCTAGGCTGTATTTAGACTTCCAGCCAAGCACACGATTTGCCTTTTCGGTATCCGCAAAAGCTTGAATCACATCACCCTCTCTTCTGCCTGCAATTCGGTAAGGCAATTTGGATCCAGAAACCTTTTCAAAGCTTTCAATCACTTCTAAAACTGAACTGCCCTTACCAGTACCAAGATTAAAAACCTCGTAATCACTAGAGGATGCTCCCTTAACTAATCGTGTAAGTGCCGCCACATGAGCCTCTGCTAAATCTACCACGTGAATGTAATCTCGAATACAAGTTCCATCTGGTGTAGGATAATCATCACCAAATACCGCAAGCTCTTTTCGCAGACCCGCAGCCGTTTGAGTAATAAAGGGAACCAAATTTTGAGGAACCCCTAGCGGCAACTCACCAATTTTAGCTGAGGCGTGTGCCCCAATCGGGTTGAAGTAGCGAAGTGCGATAGCGCTAAGCCCCGAACTCACTTTTACCGTGTCTTTGAGAATCTCCTCTCCGATCTGTTTCGTATTACCGTAGGGAGATTCAGCAACTTTAATAGGTGCCTTTTCGGTGATGGGCATCACATCAGCCTGCCCATAAACGGTACAGGAAGAGCTAAAAATCAAATGTGACTTAGGCTTTACTGCCAATTGTTTCAATAAGTAGATGAAAGCCGAGAGATTGTTTTCATAGTACAATAAGGGGTTTTCAACGCTTTCTCCCACCGCTTTTGAGGCAGCAAAATGGATCACTCCCTCAATAGACGGTTCTTTATCGAAAAGTTCGACTACTTGTAATTCATTTCTTAAATCTAACTCATAAAAGGTAGGACGGCGACCGATGATTGATTCAATACCGTCTAAAACCTCGATTCTGGTATTCGAAAGATTATCTACAATAACCACTTCGTATCCGGCCTCAGATAAGGCGACCACAGTATGTGATCCAATATAACCTAAGCCTCCGGTAACTAAAATTTTCATCCTCTGTTACTTAAAAATTCGTGAATAGTGGTCGTAATAAAGCCGATCTGCTCATCGGTAAGTTCGGTATGCATCGGAAGCGACAATACCTCATCAGAAATTCGATTGGTTACTGAAAAATCCTCTTCTCGGTAACGCTGATCGCTATACGCTTTCTGCTTGTGTAGAGGAATCGGGTAGTAAACTCCATGAGGTATTTGTTTCTCAGCTAAATGCGCCGCTAAAGCGTTCCTATGACCTCCAGAAATCTTTAAGGTATATTGGTGAAACACGTGACAAGTGCATGACTCGCAAATACCTTCGCAAGCGGTCACCGTAACCGGTAAACTTACAAATGGAGTATTCGACAATGCTCTGTTATAAGCTCGAGCAGCACTTCTTCTTCGATGATTGTAATCATCTAAATGTGGAAGTTTTGAACTTAATACCGCTGCCTGCAAGCTATCTAATCTAGAATTCACACCAACAACATCGTGATGATACCTTTGATACATCCCGTGATTTACGATTCCTCTCAAGGTATGAGCCAGATCGTCATCGTTAGTAAATAAAGCTCCGCCATCGCCATAAGCTCCAAGATTCTTTGAAGGAAAGAAAGAAGTGGCACCAACGTGACCAATAGTACCAGCCATCGGACGTGCCCCTGTCTTAGAATGATATTTTGCACCTATTGCCTGGGCATTATCCTCAATGATAAATAAATCATGCTCTTTCGATAGCTCCATGAGTTCATCCATATTCGCACACTGGCCAAAAAGATGAACGGGAACGATTGCTTTAGTTTTCGATGTAATCGCAGCTCGAACGGCTTCTATATTTATGGTAAAATCATCTTCATATACATCAACTAGAACTGGAGTCAGACCCAGCAGGGCAATCACCTCAACAGTCGCAGCAAATGTGAAATCAGCCGTAATCACCTCATCTCCCGGTTTTAAACCAAGCCCCATCATTGCGATTTGCAGGGCATCTGTTCCGTTAGCGCAGGGAATCACATGCTTTACCCCAAGATAGGTTTCGAGTTCTTTCTGAAATTGAGAAACGGCCCCTCCGTTGATGAAACTGGCTTCTTCAAGAATGGTTTCAAATCGATTGAGCACCTCAGATTTTATAGGTTCTAGTTGACTCTTAAGATCAACCATCTGAATTTTTTTCATGCGATGACAATAGTATTTGTGATAAAGGTAGTAATTCAGGCCTAAGCGAAAGATTGTACCTTAGCGAAAATTGAGAGAATTTCATGTGGATTTATCAGATTCTTGTATCCCTATTTAGCAGGTTATCTCCGCTATTTGCCTTAGTTAATTCAAAGTTTCGCAAACAACTCCGAGGGCAAATAAACAGCTTAAATCAGTTGACCAATTTCTCTAGAAAAGGAAGGCTCGTTTGGATCCATGTTGCATCCCTTGGAGAATACGAACAAGCCCTACCCATTATTGATAAAATCAAGCAAAAACAAACCGAGGCACAGATTGCCCTTAGTTTCTTTTCTCCATCTGGTTACGAGTACGCGGCCAAAAAAGCACCGGTCGATTTCGTATTTTACCTGCCTTGGGACACGAAATCAAAGGCCAATAAAGTGGTTCAGTGGTTAAGGCCTGACGTTGCCATCTTCGTGAAATACGAGCTTTGGCCTAACTACCTGAATGAGTTAAAGAAATTCGGATGCCCCACCTATTTAGTAGCGGCGAGATTTTATAAAGATCAATGGCTATTCAAGTACCGCTTAGGTAAGCAATTGCTTGAGAATTTCAACCAAATTCTATGTCAAGACGAGTCGTCTATTTCGGTGTTACATTCCTTTTATCCAGAGCTATCCGTCGAATATTGTGGAGATACTCGCTTTGATAGAGTCGCGCAGATTGCCTTAGAAAACAAACCCCTAGATTCGATAGAATCCTTTATTTCCGGGCGAAAATGTGTTGTTTTTGGCAGCTCATGGCAAGAAGAACATGAGCTACTCGCCCAATCGCTTAGAGAATTCGACGACCCTAAAGTATGCTTTATTGTCGCTCCCCATAAAGTAGATGCTATAACCACTCAAAAAACCATCTCAATATTTTCTGAGCCCGTCAATAAATACACCCAATCCGAATTTCAATCTGAACGTAGGGTTCTAATTCTCGACACGGTAGGTTTATTGAGTAAAGTTTATAGATATGCTGATCTAGCCTTTATCGGAGGTGGATTCAAAACAGGACTCCACAATGTTCCCGAAGCTGCCGTTTACGGTATACCTGTTTTGATCGGACCTAACTACAATCAGTTCCCCGAAGTGGTACAGTTGGTTAAATCAGGTGGAGTAATCGCCATTAATCAATCAAGCGATCTTGACATTTATCTACAAACCCTCGCTAAACAACCTCGAGCACTCCAATCTCAAGGAGAAACAAACAGAAAGTTCATTGAGCAGAACTTAGGGGCTAGCGATAAAGTATACCAGGAGATTAGCAAATTCTTGTGACGAATACCCATAAAAAAAGCCGAGAAAATTCTCGGCTTTTTTTGGTGCGGATGAAGGGAGTCGAACCCCCACGCCTCGCGGCACTAGATCCTAAGTCTAGCATGTCTACCAATTCCATCACATCCGCAATTGGTGTTACCAATAAGGACGGCAAATATACCCTAATTTTTTAAAATCCTAAAAATTCTTGCAAATTCTTATTTGTAAATTAGTGCCACTTTAAAGAACCTCGAAAATGAATCTGAATAACTACATTGAAAACCACAAGGAGCGCTTCACAAAGGAGCTAATTGAATTGCTGAAAATCCCCTCGGTAAGTGCAGATCCTGCGTATAAAGAAGCGGTTTTACAGGCAGCAGCTTTTACCGCTGAAAAACTCAAAGAAGCAGGCTGCGATAGCAGTGAAGTGATCGCCACCAAAGGGTATCCTGTAGTTTACGGTGAGAAGATTATTGACAAGACCCTTCCGACCATTTTGGTTTATGGCCACTACGATGTGCAACCACCCGACCCTATAGAACTTTGGGAGTCAGGCCCCTTTGAACCGGTGATCAAAAAATCAGAATTACATCCTGAGGGAGCTATTTACGCACGTGGCGCCTGTGACGATAAAGGCCAGTTTTATATGCATGTAAAGGCGTTTGAAGCTATGGTTGCCGAAAACGAGCTTCCCTGTAACGTCAAGTTCATGATTGAAGGAGAAGAAGAGGTCGGTAGCGATAGCTTAGGCGAATTTTTAGAAACCTACAAGGAACGACTCAGCAGCGACATCATTCTCATTTCAGATACAGGAATGATTAGCAGAGACATTCCCTCTAT
>JAAZVY010000022.1 GCA_018623195.1 Flavobacteriaceae bacterium
GAGCGAATTTGATACGAGGGTATAAACAGTACTCGATCACTCTCACTGAAAAAGAAAAACCCTAAAAGCAGAACAATTACTGAGCTGATTGCAATCGCTGAAGATTGAGCATCTTTCGCTAGCCAATCCTTGCGCTTCCATAGAATTAACCCCACCGTGAGACTAAAAACAAGGCCGACTGAAATGATAAAGGTCTTAGGTCCTAAGAAATAAGAATCCGGAGCTTGCAGAAGATAGCTGTAAACCACCCCAACGGTACTTATGAATACCCAGACCAGTATAAGATGAATCATCCATCTTTCGAGTTTCCAGGCTCGAAGACTTTTATCGCTCAATTGTCTAAAGGGATCCCCTGCAGTCTCAGCAAGACCACCGCACCCACAAACCCAGGAGCAGTACCACCGTTTACCGAATTTATAAGTCAGAATAGGTGTGATAATTAGCGTACTAAGAACACCAAAAATCAAAAGTGCAGTTCCTAAGCTGCCGTTTTGAAGAAATCCATCTAATTGGTAGCCGTCGAACAGATAGAAATTTAAAGGCCAGATGCTTTTCAAATCGTAATAAGGGAGGTCTCCATTTAGTCGAGCCATCATCTCTGGTATCAAAAACGCGAAAATCGTTTGAAAAAAGATGACGCTGAAGGTTCGGTATTTTTGGTATTTGGAGTGCTTGTATTTTACAATAAACTTAATTCCGAACAGAACGATAGCGAGGGTATAAAGCACCCCGTATACAAACCACTGCGAAGCCTTTTTCCCACTCAATCCCTCGCTTAAAGGGTCGAATAGTCGAATAAGTCCCTCTAAGTGTTCAGGATAAAAGTAGAGTATCACATAAAACGCGGTTAAAATCACTCCAACTACCCAAGCAACAATTCCTCTTGAAGTTAGGGATTGGTACCAAACACCGTTGTTTTTAATGCCTGAGGGTAAGCCTGAATAGCTAGAAAAGGTATAGCCGATGACTCCAAGGCTGATAAGTCCTAGGCCGAGAAAAAGTCCTGTTGATTTGAGCAATGAAGCGGTGAATCCCGCAAGGATTAAAACCGCTAGGCCAGATAGCCCCATATAGGTAAATACCTTTTGTATGCTAGTTGTTCTGTACGAATGCATGTTTAATCTGGTTGTAGTATCGATGACTAAATTCTGGATCAAAATGGGCTTCTTCTATACGATCAATGACTTCTTGAAGAGTAATAGCCGTTTCAACCCAGCTGCTGACGATTCGATGATTCAGTCGAATACCAAAGGTGTTGATTCCTAAAAATGCACCGGATGTTTTATCATAGGCGAAGGTCATCGCTTTCTCATCGGCCTCCCAATGAAAATGTTGTTCGCTCTCCGGCTGCGATGCTTTTGGCTGGACTCTGCCATAGGTCTGGTATTCGAGATTGAAAAACTTTGCTGAGTTGTACCATATACCGGGGTTATAGGGGGTTGGTTCGCCAGAAAAAGTCTGAGCAAGGGTTTCTCCCATCAATTTGCCGGTATACCATACGGGTTCGATTGCGGAACGATTCGAAAGTGGATTTCTAAGCTGAGCACAGTCGCCAATAGCATAAATCGAGGGGTCTGAGGTTTTTAGATAGTCATCGACCAGTATCCCTCTGTCTAATTCTAATTGGCTCGTTTTTAAAAACTCAATGTTCGGACGAACCCCGGTAGTAATTCCGACCAAATTGCACGAAATCGTCTCGCCTTTTTTGGTTTGAATCGAAGAGACGCGACCGGTCTCATCTGTATTTATTTCTAGCAGCTCATCTTCTTTTATGAGATTTAAGTGATGCGATTGGATGTGCTTTTCTACAAGTTGCGCATCAGATTCTGGCAAGTGGCTTGACCAGAAAAAGCTTTCTCTAATAATTAGGGTTGTTTTTATTTGGCGACTAAGTAGCATTTCGCAGAGCTCGATGCCAATTAATCCGCCCCCAATCACAACAGCTTCGGGACAAGTAGAAGCATTCGGAGCCCATTTTTCTAGTTTTTCTAAATCGCTCAAATGGTAGAGCCCTAAAACTCCTTCAGCTTCTTGCCCCGTCCAATCGTAAAAGGCAGGTTTTGACCCTGTCGCGATCACTAGTCGATCATAGGTTAGCTGCTTTTCGTCTCCGCCACTGGTTCGAAAGGATAGCTCTTTATCTTCTGGGTGAATCGATAAAACTCGAGCCTTGACTCGCTGAATGGGAGATTGGTCCCAACTTTCTCTAGAAACGGGTTCAAGTTGTTCTTTGGTTAAATGCCCCATATATACATACATCAGGGCGGTTCTAGAAAAGAAATAAGAACTTTCATCAGAGATCAGGGTCACTGAAGCAGCCCCTTTCTCAGCTAATTGAAGTGCTAGCGTACTTCCTGCAATACCATTGCCGATAATGACGATTTTCTCATCCATTAACAGCAGCCTCCTCCTCTGTAATGATAGGTTGATTCGCTGATGTGAATGTCGACATCTAAACTACCCAGTTGAGCGGCCGTTTTATCGCAGACTGCGAGGGGTTGGTGCTTTAAAAGAAGGTGGCCGTTATGATCATCAAAGTACTCCTCTTCTCCGTAGTAAATGGCGGTTTTGCCCGTAAAAATGCAAGGCCCATCTGGTGGCATCGGATCTTTAATCGCACACACTTCAACCGATTCAATATGTATCAGCTGATCGGTCGAATAATGTTTAGGATCAAGAATGCGATACGAGTGCCTTGCTCTCACCTCGATAGTACCAAAGCCAGCGTCGGTAAGTGCCTTGAGGTATTCTTTTAATGGAATAGCTCCGCTCAAACACTCTGCACGTAGGCGGCCATCGTTTCGAAGTGTTTCAGACATCGGTTGTTCACAAATAGGATCACTCATAACGAGTCTACCATGAGGTTTTAATACTCGGTACATTTCTGAAATGGCCTTTTTAAGATCCTCTGCTTTGAAAATATTAAAGAGGCAATTTTGTGCTGCAATATCAACAGATTCATCTTCAATAGGCAAGTTTAGCGCATCGCCCTTTTTGAGTTCGATAAAATCACGTTCGAACCATTCATTTTCTTTCTCAGCCACTAAGAGATTCTCTTCTGCCGCCTGAAGCATTCTGTCGACGGAGTCTACCCCGATAATATTCCCCTTTTCTCTAGAGAAATACGCGAACTGGAGCAGCTCCATAGCTCCGCCTACTCCGACATAGAGTATTTTAGGATTGCCCACCAAATCAGAAGCAGAAACTGTTGTTCCGCATCCGTAGTTCATTTCTTGCATCCGTTTAGGAATCGACAAGCCAGGAAACTGCCATATCGGGCTAGTCGTGCAGCACAAACCTATCTCAGGGGTTTCAGCAGCTTTGGTGTATAAATCATGAGTGGCGTCTAGATAACTCATTAAATAACTGATTTAAAAAGTTGGATAAGTTTTGGTTCGCTGGCCTTTGCGATTTCCATGATTTCTGGCACGTTTATGGGCTGCAGATGATCAGGGTCACATTCATCGGTAAGCACTGAAATTGCAATTACGGGAAGGTTGAGTTGGTTGGCCACAATGACCTCGGGTACTGTACTCATACCTACCGCATCAGCACCTAGAATTCTCAACATTCGATACTCGGCACGAGTTTCGAGTTGAGGTCCTATAACCGCTGCATAAACCCCACGGTGAAGTTTTATTCCAACACTGCTTGCCTTTTCTTCTACTATTTTTGAAAGTTCTGCATCATACGGACCAATCATATCTACAAATCGGGGCCCGAATTCACTCACGTTCGAGAAGGCAAGTGGTGATCCCCCTTGTAGGTTGATATGGTCGTCTATAAGTAATAAATCCCCTTTTCTATAGTCAGGGTTAATGGCTCCTGCAGCGTTCGACACCAAAAGTTTATTAATTCCTAGAGCGTGCATCACACGTATCGGATACGTCAGTTCTACAAAATCATAGCCTTCATAGAGGTGAAACCTACCTTGCATAACAACCACCTTTTTACCCTGAAGCGTACCATAAAGGAGTTTTCCTGAGTGGTATTCAACCGTAGATATAGGGAAGTATGGAATATGGTGATAATGTGCGACCGCTTCAATGGTTATTTCATCGACAAACTGACCAAGGCCTGTGCCTAAAACGATACCGACCTCCGCATCTCCGAATCCTTTGGAACGTAAAAATGCTAGAGATTCTTTTAAAACATCTTCTGTTAACATAGCCTCTAAATTACGACTATTTTGGGCGGATATTAAGCCTTCACCAACCTATTTAAGTTTACTGAAATGCAGGTCTTCTAGGGTGTCAATGTCTCGCAATTGATCTAAGAGTTGAACTTTTAGCGAAAGTCTTTCAGCCTTTTCAAGTGTTTGATTTAAAACCTTTTCGGTGCTCCAAGAAATCTCTTTAAATAGGTCGGGGGTCTCCTTGTTCAAGCCAATTAGATAGTAGCCACCATCACAACTAGGGCCTATTACTACATCATTACTCTGGAGTGCATCGAAAGCCTTAGAGATTAGTGCTGAGGTTAAATCTGGAAGATCACAGCCAATAAGGACCACCGATTGATGGTTTTTGAAGAGCTTTTTGAATGCGGCAGACATTTTCTGACCAAGGTCTTCTCCTTGCTGAATTACAAATTTGGTTTTAGGATCGGTAAACAGATCTTGCTGTTGAAGAATAGATTGCATTTTTTCTACAGAATCTTCTATGGAGCTCGTTACGAATAGATATAGTGAAGAAGAGAAGGATCTGGTCTCCTCATCTGTAATGTTTAAAAGGTCAAGGTAGATCTCTAAAGCCTTCTGATCCCCCACACTGGCAGCAAGACGGGTTTTTACAAACCCTTTCTCAGGTGTTTTACAAAAGATGGCAAGTGCCTTTGTATCGGTCATTTTCGTGTAATTGGAGAGGTGGGGTAAATGAATTTGTATATTTTCAACCAAAATAGCCCAATGATGAGCATTAGAAAAGTTTTTATCGCGAGTTTTGCACTGCTAATAGTTGCATGTAGTACAACAACCACTATGAATTATAACGAGCCTTACCGATTACAATATCATTTTTCTCCTCCACAGAAATGGATGAATGATCCGAACGGATTAATCTTTGAAAACGGAACCTACCATTTATTCTATCAGTATTATCCTGAGGATATTGTTTGGGGGCCTATGCACTGGGGGCATGCGGTAAGTAAGGATTTGATTCATTGGGAAAACAAACCTATTGCACTGTTTCCTGATGAGCACGGATATATTTTCTCAGGGAGTGCGGTCTACGATAAGGAAAACACTTCAGGTTTAGGTACGACCGAAAACCCACCGCTCATTGCCATTTTCACCTATCACAAAATGGAGGCTGAGAAGGCAGGTGAAATCGACTATCAGACTCAAGGAATCGCTTACAGTCTTGACCACGGCGATACTTGGACGATGTACCAAAACAATCCAGTCATTGCCAATCCAGGAGTAAAAGACTTTAGAGACCCGAAGGTTTTTTGGCACGAAGCATCGTCATCATGGATTATGAGCCTAGTGGCCGGTGATCACCTTCAACTCTTTCGTTCATCGAACCTCATTGATTGGGAACTTAGTTCGACCTTCGGTCAAGGGGTGGGTGCCCACGGAGGGGTATGGGAATGCCCAGATCTTTTCGAGCTAGAGCTTAATGGCGAGAAGCATTGGGTACTACTAATTAGTATTAATCCGGGAGGCCCGAATGGAGGTAGTGCCACTCAATACTTCGTTGGAGATTTTGATGGTTATACTTTTTCAACCGATCAGGAAGATATTCGTTGGGTAGATCACGGACCCGATAACTATGCCGGAGTCACCTACAACGATGTGCCCGATGATTCTAGAGTATTTATCGGATGGATGAGTAACTGGGCCTATGCCCAGCAGACTCCGACAGAAGCTTGGAGAAGCTCGATGACCTTGCCTAGAAAACTGTCTTTATTTCAGGCAACCGACGGTATCCGTCTTCAAAGTCAAATCATAGAAGCGGCTGCCAGTCTAAAAGTAGAAGGCTCGTCTGTTGAGACTCTTTCTTCAGGTCAATCACTTATTCCTTTCGAGGGGGCTAGTCAATCTAGGATTTATTTAGAAACAGCAGCTGAGGCATTTAGTTTTGCTTTACAGAATGATACCGAACGAGTGGTATTTAGTATTAATAGAGCCGATGGTGAAATTGTAGCTGATCGCTCTAAATCAGGAAACGTCTCGTTTAGTGAAGCGTTTACCTCTGAAGAGCTAACTGCAGATATTAGCTATATCAATGATGAATCGTTGAGTTTTGAAATCTATGTAGACGCATCTTCTATCGAGCTTTTAGTAGCAGGAGGAAAAACTTTAATGACCTTACAGGTATTCCCTGACCAGGGTTATAATCAGATAGCTGTCGATAATCCAACGAATGAAGCGATCCGTTTAGAGAAGGAGCGGCTGAAGGGTATTTGGTAGTTTTCTGTTCAAGCTTTTATTGATATCTTTAAACAAAAATAAAAGCGATGAAAACAGAAAAACACTTAAACAAGCGAAGAGACTTTTTAACCAAAGCCTGTCCAACGGTGGTTTTTGCAATGTTTGGCTTGTCTTTTCTTGAGGCCTGCTCCTCTGAAGGAACAGGTACGGTGAATGTGATCGGGGGTGATGGCTCCAATAACTCCAATACCGGAGGTGAAGGAAATACAAATACTTCTGGCTTTACCGTTAACGGAAACATGGTAACCGTTGACCTTAGCAATGATAATTTTAAAGATCTAGAAACGGTGGGTGGAAACGTAAACATCCTTAATGCTGGAGTACTTTTATTAAGAGTCTCAGATTCACAAATCTTAGCTTTTGATAATTGTTGTCCGCACAATGGGGCTAAAAATAGTTGGACCTACAATAACGACAATACCTTTACCTGTGGTGTTCACGGAAATATTTTTAATACCGACCAAGGAGAAGAGGTAAGTTGTGGATCAAACAATACCACCGGTAAACTCGTCTCTTATACCACTTCGATTACTGATCAAACATTGACCATTCAGAAATAGTGAAAGGACGATTACTTCTTCTTATGCTCATAACTGCTCAATTGTCTTTTGGACAAGAGGATCTCTTTGGGCTAATAGATGCCACGGATACTTCAGAAAACCGTTTATCCGATGATTTGCTTCCCGAGCGCATGCTCTTTACGCAGAAAATACTTTGGGGTGAGAAGGGTCTGATGCGAAAGACGGGTATCGCTCCACTTTCGAGAGAACAAAGAGTTAAGGAACTCCAATGGAGAAAATCCATGTTAACTGCTCACCAGGCGATCGGTTACCTAACCCTTGCAGGAATGATCGCGCAAGGAGTTATTGGTGGAGAACTCTACAATGGTAATTATGATTTAAAGGATACCCATGAGGCTCTAGGAAATTTTGTTACCGCTTCTTACTTCACCGGAGCAGCTTTGTCGTTATTTTCCCCTCCACCACTAATCAGTGCACGAAAAGAAGGAATCAGTGGGGCCAGAGCACATAAATGGCTAGCTACCGTTCACCTCTCTGCAATGATTGCTACCCAATACTATAAAGAGAGAGATAAATCCCTACACCGAGCTGCGGCATATACGGCCGTCGGTGCTTTTGCAACCGCCACCCTAGTTTTAAGATTAGATTAATGATGCTCAGATCAACCCTATTTTTCACCTTTCTTTTTCTCACTGGATCCATTTTCAGCCAAAAGCGGTTGATGTTAGATACAGAGAAATCAAGTATCGTTTATTATGCGAAACACCCCGCACATAAATGGAGTGGAGTGAATAACTCGCCAAAAGGAGTTATTGAAATCGAAAACAATACACCAAATCGTATCGCTGTAAAAGCTAATTTGGCTGATTTTGACTCCAAAAGCGCCAATAGAGACGCTAATGCATTAAGAATTTTTAATGCCATCGAATTCCCAGAAGTTTCGTTTTACAGTGAAGATCTAAGATTAAACAAAAAGGATACACTGAATGTTAGAGGCGAATTTGGTCTTTCAGGTTATAAGATCCCTCAATCTATTGATTTATATTACGATGAAAATGAATCGGAGTATGTCATTCGAGGTGATTTCATGGTAGACCTAAGTCAGACAAAAATCCGTTTACCTCGATTTTTGTTTAAGCCTATCGAATCTCAAATACGATGTGAAATTCAGCTTTTTTTCATTAAAAACTAATCTGAAACAGACTCTTTCTTCCTAAAAATCAGCGATTTAGTTGGTTCAATCAAAAAATATATTAATTTTACAGTAGTAAATTTTTGTTTATGCCTACATCTGGGTCACTTCCTCTTATTGCTGGAGACTTCTTTCTAGAACACTACCACAGACTCTGTCAGGAGCTTAACGGTAAGCACTTAGAAGAGGTATATGCCCGATTTGCCAATAACTATTCTTGGGTTACACCTATTGAGATTGCTGCCGAGGATTACAATGATTATCAAGCGATCATTATCAGCGATAGTAATAACAATGTGATATGGGTAGATGGCGGATTTACTGAAATGACCGGTTACAATGCCTATGAGATTGTAGGTAAACAGCCAACGATGCTTCACGGTCCTGGAACCAAAGATGAGGAGCGTTCTCAGTTTCACAAGGGCCTTTCTACCAATAAGCCTTTTACTGCCTCAATTACGAATTACCGTAAAAATGGCGAGGCTTACCTATGCAAGGTTAAGATTGTACCGCTTTACAACAAAGAAAACAACCTCACTCACTATATCGCTTTCGAACGCGAGGTAGCCTAGCCCTTCTTAATCTAGATTAAGATTTCTTCACTTTTTAACCTACAGGGTTGAATTTTGCTTGTACCTTTAAAAGAAAAATTCAAACCATGAAACGTATTCTATTCTTACTGACTGTTGTTTTTACGATCAGTCTATCTGCACAAAGTGTAAACCTAGCCTCTAGCAATTTAAAGTGGTCTGGATCTGATGTTACGGGCAAGACCCATTTCGGATCTCTTTCATTTTCTAAGGCAGACCTTCAGGTGTCTAACGGTGACATCACCGGCGGAGCCTTTGAAATCGACATGACCACTTTAAAGGTGGAAGACCTTACCGGTGAGTGGGCTGATAAGTTAGCGGGACACCTGAGTTCAGATGATTTCTTTTCAATCGATAAATTCGAGAAAGCTTTTTTAATCTTAACAGATGTATCTAAGCTTCGTGACGGATCATTTCATGCGAAAGGCGATTTAACCATCAAAGGAATCACTCAACCAGCTGAGGTTCACTTTACTTCAAATGGTGCGAACGGCTACAATGCAGCTATGACCTTTAACCGTGCGAAATTTGATGTTCGCTTTAGATCAGGATCATTCTTCGAAAATTTAGGAGATAAATTAATCTTAGATGATATCAAGCTTGAAGCAACTCTTGCTTTCTAAGTTTTCGTTAACTTAGAGCAATGAGTTCAGTTGTTGAAATAATCGATAAGCAGCGCCGGTTCTTCGAAGCCGGCGCTTCGCGTTCTATCCCTTTTAGAAAAGCCGCACTGAAAAAACTTTCGGTTGCCATCAGTAGCTATGAATCTGAAATCCTTCAGGCCCTAGCAGACGATTTAGGAAAGTCTGCATTTGAATCTGTAGCCACAGAAATTAGTTATGTTCAGTCTGAAATCACCCATACGCTTAAACATCTAGGTCGATGGAGTGCTTCTGAATCTCGTTCTGTAGGTTTAGCATCATTTCCTGCAAAGGCAAAAGTGATCAAGGACCCTTACGGAGTGACCTTGCATATTGCGCCATGGAATTACCCTTTTCAGCTCAGTCTAACTCCCCTAGTTTCAGCCGTTGCGGCGGGTAATACGGTCGTATTAAAGCCTAGTGAATACTCTGAAAAGACGAGTCAGCTCTTGAAAAAAATCGTAGAAGAAGTATTTGACCCTTCGCATGTAACGGTGGTATTGGGAGATGCTCAAACAAGTACCGAACTACTGAGTCATTCTTGGGATTATATTTTCTTTACGGGGAGTGTTGGAGTAGGTAAAATTGTTGCCAAAGCGGCTGCGGAACATCTCACCCCGTGTACCCTTGAGTTAGGAGGTAAATCACCCTGTGTGATTGATGAAACCGCTCCCATAGAATTAACTGCACGTCGCATTGTTTGGGGAAAACTACTCAATGTGGGTCAAACTTGTATTGCCCCCGATTATCTACTAGTGCACGAGTCTGTAAAGGAGCCTCTACTTCGGGCTTTGGTGGCTCAGATTGAAAAGGCTTACGGTAAATCGGCATTAGAAAGTGAAGATTACGGCCGATTGATCCACCCGAAACATGTAGCTCGAATGAATCGTTTCATTGGTGAGGCGACCGTGTATTATGGTGGGGTGACCGATGAAGATAAGTGTTATGTTTCTCCAACCATTTTGGTTGATGTTCCCGGGGATTCATCGGTGATGCAAGAGGAGATTTTTGGTCCGGTGTTGCCGGTTATATGCTATAACAATTCTAAAGAGATGGATCAGTGGCTGAGAAGTCATCCGAACCCTCTAGCCTTTTATGTTTTTTCTAAGAACAAGTCGTTTGCCGAAAAACTTTTAACTACCTATTCGTTCGGACAGGCTGCTGTAAATGACACTATTATGATGATCGCTGAAAACAGTCTTCCTTTCGGAGGGGTAGGGAATAGTGGTTACGGAAGTTACCACGGTAAGTACGGTTTCGACACATTTAGTCGTGAAAAGCCTGTTTTATATCGAGCTACTTGGCTCGACTTGCCACTTCGATACGCCCCTTACAAAGGAAAGCTCAGGGCACTCAAGGCCCTTTTAGGAATCAATAGTAGGCTTAGTTAACGCGAAAAACTTAACCCAAAAAACAGATTTCTTCCTTGAAAGGAAGTGTAACTGTAACTGGGATCGAAGGTTAAACCATAAGGGTTAGACTCAGAGACTAGTGCGGTACCATTTGAATCGAATTCTACTTCACGATCGAAGGGGTCGAAGGCTCTTGCTATACTATTGTCTGGCGGAGTAAAATTCAGGAGATTTCTCAGACCTACTCGTACGCTGAACTGATTAGAAAACTTCTTTTCAAACTGAAGATTCATCAAATGAATGAAAGGACTTTCAGGTGATCTTGGGTCTAATTCAGAGGCCAAAGGCAGGCGCATCGGTCCGATTAAATTTCCACTAAGCACAGCTTCAAATGAAGAAAAAGGGAGGTTAAGTTGATAAACCGCGTTAAATCGTTCGGTTAGAACGGGTCGGTAACGGGTATTGTCCTCAAATATATTTATATCCATTAGGGTGGTTCCTAAATTCCATCGAGTACCATTTTGAAAGGTTCCATTCAAACTAATCGAAACTCCGTAGGATTCAGCATATTCAGATAAATTCGAGTATCGTATTACATTGGGGTTACTATCGTAGTCTGGAATGATTTTATTGCCGAAATAGCTGTAAAAGCCAGAGATGTCTAAATTCATTAGCATCGACGGGATCTCTGTGAAGGTTTTTGAGTAGGTTATCGAAGTATTCCACGATTGTTCAGGAAGAATTTCAGGATCTATAACCACCTCTCTAAAACCTGATAGAGCAGCGTGATCTTCGGTAAATAGGTTGACAACGCGATAGCCGTTCCCAACACTCCATCTTAGTGCGTTCATGTTTTTAGACCATTTGTAATTTAATCTTGGGCTAAAGATCAATCCATGTTTTGAATGATGTTCAAATCGCATACCTGCTAAAAGGCGACTTTGTGGCGACCATTCGATGGCCGCTTGGGTAAATAAACCTGGTAAATATTGATGATCTGACCTCTCTGTTGCAGGAGTATTATCATCGTAATAGGTATAGCGAAAAGAGGTGCCAGAAGTAAGTTCAATACCTTTCGTCAGTGTCGCGAAGTTGAGGTATTGGATAAACCCAATTCTTTGGTCTCCGATATAAGGCATGTCTCCATAGGCAGCATCTTGATAATGCCGATTGAACGAGAACTGGAATTTATTTAACGGGTTAAATTCAAAGCCTCCAAATAGTTCAAAACGTCTGGTCGAAATCTGCTCTCCATAGATGCTAGTGCTTAATCGGTCTTGTTCTGTGTTGTAAACTGTTTGACCACCCCATCGGTCTTCAAAAAAATATCGAGTAGCTACTGTGAGCTTTCCCGAGGTCCATTTGTTGAAAATGGAAATTCGATTTTGAAGAACGATATCTGTGAACCCATCTGAGTTATTGTCAATGACGAGATCGTTTTTGAAAAAGTTCACGCCGAGAATTCCGCGATTTTTAGATCCGTAGGAGAGTCCAAAATCAATATTTAGCTCATCCCAATTGGTATAAAAACTTTCGAATGCGATAGACTCTGTTTGTCTTGGGTCGATCGTATTAATATTAATGACTCCGCCAATGGCTTCTGATCCAAAAAGGGTTGAGGCAGGCCCTTTGATTACCTCTATATTTTTAATTAGCGAAGCAGGGATTCCCATAAGTCCATAAACGCTACCCAGACCACTAACAATGGGCATTCCGTCGATTAGAATCATCGTATTTGCGCCTTCTTGGCCATTGATGTGTATGTCTCCGGTATTACAAACACTGCAGTTAATTTGAGGTCGAATTCCATTGATGTTAGTAATGGCCTCGAATAGGGATGCGTTGGGTTTAGTTCTTAAAAATTTCGGCTGGTATAATTCTATGGGAACCGCGCTTTCTTTTCGAGAGGTAGGTTTTAGATTTCCCGAGATTACCACCTCCTCAAGTTGGAGGTCGGGCTCGAGATAAATCGTTTCAATCTCCAATAATAGATTCCCCTCAAATTCGAAGGATATATAAACGGTTTTATAACCTATCGAGGATACTACCAAGGTTCCTTTTTGCTGTGTGGTTTTTAGTGTAAAATCTCCATTCTCATTAGATAAGACCGATTCAGATGAACCTTCGATAAAAATTGTTGCCTGTTCAAAGGGAGCATCCCCTTCAAAAATTTTACCTTTAAGCTGATTTTGAGCGTTTAAAGGAGCGAAACAAAATAGAAGTAGTACGTATCGAATCAAGAGCAAAATGTTTTGAAAAACAAAACTAATTGTTTTGATTCACAAAACAAATTCAATGCCCACCATTGAAAAGGAAAATTATTTAAAGGCACTCTATCACTTCAATGAGAAGAAAGAAGGAGTTACCGTAACTGCACTGAGCAAGCGCTTTGCTGTGAGTAAGTCTACGGTATCGAATATGCTCAAGGATTTAGTTCAATTAGGTTTAGTTAAGACCGAAGCTTATAAACCGATTCACCTTACTGAAAAGGGACAGGAGCACGCCAAAATGATTGTGGCCAAACATCGACTTATCGAAACCTTTTTGGTTGAGAATATGGGATTTGATGCAGATGAGGTTCATGAAATCGCAGAAGAATTAGAGCATGTGAAACATCCGGAGTTTTTTAAACGGATGCAAGAAATGATGGCTAATTTCAGTCATGATCCGCACGGTACACCTATACCCAAACACTCTTTTAAATCATAATTATGAATCGTGCCCAAAACCTAAAACGACTTCAATCGCGCAAGAAGCCTTGGGATATTGTTATTATTGGAGGAGGGGCCTCAGGAATAGGCGCTGCAATTGATGCGGCTTCTAGAGGATTTAAAACCTTACTGCTAGAGAAATACGATTTTGCTAAAGGAACTTCTTCGCGCAGTACGAAACTCGTACACGGCGGGGTTCGCTATCTGCAGAACGGTGATATCTCACTCGTTATTGAAGCGCTTCGCGAGCGCGGAATCATGCGTAAAAACGCACCTCATTTAGTGCAAGATTTGAGTTTTGTAATTCCTTCTTACGATTGGTGGAATAGCCCTTTCTATGGGTTAGGTCTTAAGGTTTATGATATGATGGCAGGTAAATTGGGTCTGGGGCCTAGTACTTTACTCGACCGAGAAGAAACCTTGGCTCTGATCCCTAATGTTAAGAAAGAGGGGCTTCGAGGTGGAGTAATTTATCATGATGGTCAATTTGATGATGCCCGAATGGCGGTTTCAATGGCGCAAACAGCCGAAAATCATGGAGCTACGCTAGTAAACTACCTTTCTGTTGAGGGTCTGATTAAGGATGAGAGCGAAATGATCACGGGAGTCACTGCAAAGGATACATTAAATGGGGATACCTACACCATCGAGGCGAAAGTGGTCATCAACGCTACTGGAGTCTTTTCAGATAGCGTGATTCAAATGGACCAGCCAGGAACACCGGCTCGTATCCGACCTAGTCAAGGAATACACCTGGTTTTAGACGGCTCTTTTTTAGATGGGAAGCATGCCATTATGGTTCCTCAAACTACCGATGGCAGAGTGTTATTTGCGGTTCCTTGGAATGATTACGTTGTCGTGGGTACCACAGACACTGCTATTGATTCAATTGATTTTGAGCCAAAGCCCCTTGAAGAAGAAATTGATTTTGTATTAGAAAATGCAAGCGCCTACATGAGTCGTATGCCTAAAAGAGAGGATGTACTTAGTGTGTTTTCTGGATTACGTCCGTTGGCAGCGTCAAACAACGACTCAGAGTCGACTAAGGAGGTCTCGAGACACCACAAGGTCATAGTAAGTACTAGTGGGCTGCTTAGTATCCTGGGAGGTAAATGGACTACCTACAGAAAAATAGCCGAGGATACCATTAACACCGCTATTACGGTTGGGGGACTACCCGAGAGAAAATGCTCCACCGAATTACTACCGATTCACGGATATGACTATAATGCCGACTGGTCAGATCCTATGCACGCTTATGGCACAGATGCTGAAAAAATTCGAGAACTATCCTTTGGTAATGATTCCCTTTCTGAAGCATTTTATATTAGTCCAAACATGGTTCATTGGGCTTGTGCTGAAGAGATGGCTGTCACCCTTGAAGATGTTTTAGCTCGAAGACACCGAGGTTTGTTTTTAAACGCGAAGGAAACCTTAAGAATTGCGCCTGCAGTTGCTCAGCTCATGGCAGAATTCCTAAACAATGACGAGCAATGGGTATCTGAACAGCTTCATGCTTTTGAAGAGGTTGCCTCTGCTTATCTTATTCCTTAATATTTTGAAAGGTTGAATTGAAGTAGAATTCAGCTACAGCCATTTTTTGCTCAACTTCGGTATCGATGGCCTTCAGTGTGGCTTCGATTAGCTTTGATTCTCTCGAGTTGACTAGGAACAGTGAGCTTTCTCCAGCCTCGAACTTTTGTTGTTCTCCTTTGAAGAGTGTCGTGTAGTCAACAACCATGGAGTCGGCTAGGAGACGTTGGCGAGAAAGCGATTCTGAGGCTGTATTCAGCGCGGCTAATTTATTTTTTAGTTCGATGTAAACACGCTCCTGTTCTAGGGTTGCATCCTGCAGTTTTAAACTGGCAAGCTTCAATGCTGAACGTTCTTTTCGCAAAAAGAGCGGAAGCGCTACTTTCAGTTTCGTAGTGCTATTATTGGGATCTAAAGCAAGATTGAAATTTTGACTCGGGTCAGTCTCTGATAGCCATTGATAATCTAGGGTGACTTCGGGTAACAGATTGCTTCGTTGAAGTCTTCTTTCAAAACGCTGGATGTCTGTTTTGTATCCGAGCGCTCTCAGTTTTGGATGCGACTCCAAATCAATGAGATCGATAGAGAAAAGGGTTTCAAAATTCTCCTCAGATAGTGCAGGTATTACTTCCCGGTTAATCTCAACGGGCGTGTCTTCAATCCATAGATAATTCGAAGCTTTAAGTGCTTTTTCTCTCAATTTTAGGCTCGCTTTCTCCTGGCTAAGAAGTCTATTCTGATAGGCAATTCGCGCTTCTGTAGTGTCGATTGCTGCTAGATCACCTGAAGTGAAACGATCTCTTACCCCATCATATCTGAACTTAGCGTTAACGATGAACTCGTCGAAAATTTCATAGGATTTATAGGCTCGATACCAGTCGAGATAGGCATCTGTAGCTTCAAGTAGAATTTCGTTGACGCGAAGAGCGTTCTCTTCTTTTGCTTGATCCACAAAACGCTTGGCTTGCTTAAGAGCGGTCATACGTTCGTTAGCGAGTAGTCCTTTTCCTAAATCGATTGAGGCACCGACACCGTAAAGTTGATCTCCACTTACGACATTCTCAGGATTGAGTAAGGCTCCTTCAGCTTCGCTAAATTGTCCTTTGAGTGTGAGGCCGTAATAAGTGGGTACTGAAAAGGTTGCGCTTAGACGCTCGTAATAATTACTTCCTTTGAAGGTTTTATCGTTGAAGTCTGCTGCTAGTTTGGGATCGAAAGCACCTCTCGCTTTAAGTAGTTTAGCTTCGCTTTCACTCAGTTTGATGTCTGCTTGTTTTACTAGCGGATGAAAAGCCTTTACATAACCCAAGAATTCTTCTAAGCTCAGAGACTCTTGCCCCCTTACTGTTGATGCAGTGCACAGAAAGACCGTCAGTAATAATGATAAAAGAAATCTACTCATTACTTAATCTTGATAGGGAGTTTAGGAGTTTTAGTTGCTTCTGGCTTATAATACTCTGGTGGGAAACCGTTGAGTTGTCGCCACAATTCGTAGCCTACAGGGACGTTATTCAATAACGCAATTGTACGTGCACCTGAACCGATTCTAACTTCCTCGGGCCATGGATGATCTTCAGGATCTGGTGCTAACAGCACGCGATAGAGATTATTTTCACTGATGAAATTCTCAATAGCTACAACGCGTGCACCGTAGGTTCCGTAGGATACATTTGGCCAACCACTAAAGACGATTGCGGGCCATCCGTCAAATTCAATCCTCGCCTTTTCACCAACTTTGATCAGCGGCATATCAATTGGCCTCACATAGGTCTCAACAGCCATTTGGTAATTATCTGGCATGATAGAAACCAAACGATCACCTTCCTTAAAGGTTTCGCCAATACCTCCTTTAATCGCCTTATTGATAAAGCCTGATTGGGGAGCAACCACATATCCAAGATTAGCCCTTGACGTGTAATTGGCAAGCGTGTTCGATAGTTTGGCTACTTCACCCTCGGCCTCAAAGCGATTCGATTTGGCGGTTGCTAGATCAGATCGAGTCTTCGATAGTTTATCCGTAAACTCGGCTTGAATTCGGTCGATTTCTAGGCGTGCAATAGCTACTTCGTTCTTGGCATTTTGAAAGTTATTCTCTGCCGCGATATACTTGGCTTCCGTTTCTCTGAGTTTCAGTCGTTTTTCCTCAACCTCTCGAGTTGATTTTAGCCCTTTCTCATAAAGACTCAACTCCCTTTCTAAGCGAGTTTGAGCAATCGATCGATCGGTCTTGGCAGCTTCGAATTTAATGCTGTCATTCTGCACATATAATACGGTTTGTGACAGTTTGTTTTCGGCTTGATTTAATTTGAGTTTTCGCTCTGATTCTAATGCCGCTAATTGCGCTTCTAGGGCCTCAACCTTATCTAAATAGGCAAGAACCGCACCTTTCTTTGCTTCGAGTTGCTCGCTGGTACGTTGCAATAATTGGGGATCGAAATACTCACTTTTAACCTCTGAAATACGTAGGATGGTGTCCCCTTTGGTTACAAAATCTCCTTCGCGTACAAACCACTCCTCAATTCTTCCAGGAATAGGAGATTGCACGGTTTGTGGACGTTTGTCTGGTTCAAGTGTAGTTACATAGCCTTGACCGGTAATATTCTGTGTCCAGGGTAAGAACATGAAGACGAATAAGATGGCAAAGAATACCAGCAAGAATCGATTGAATTGCTTGTAATAGTCGATACTAAAAATGCGATTCCCTGATCGGTACTTATCAAAATCGAATTTTGGGCTTGGCTTATTTGAAATATTTAGCATGACAGGTTCGATTGAGTGTGTTTAACTTTTCCTTCTTCTAGTTCAATAAGCTCGTGACATCGGTTCGCCCAATAGTCATTGGCACTGACCACTACGAGCGTCCAGGCTTGGTTGGGGTCAGTTAGGTAGTCAATAATTGAAGTAGTCTCATCCTTGGTGAATTGATCTAGAGGATCTTCTAAGACTAAAACCTTGGGGTGTTTTAAAATGGCTCTGGCCAGTAAGATCTTTTTAGAAATGGTATAAGATATATGTCTTCCTTCTGCTTGAATCTGAGAATCAAGTCCTTGAGGCAGTTCTTTAATAAACGCGTCAAGACCAACGGTTTTCGCTACATCATTCAGTTCCTTTTCAGAAACGTCGGTTCGATCAAAGATGAGATTTTCACGAAGACTCCCTTCAAACGGAGTTTGCTCAGAAAGTGACAGTCCTAACTGCGTTCGGTAGTGGTTGGGCTGTATTGATTTTAAATTTTGATCATCTACAAAAACAGCCCCTGAGGTAGGAGTGCTCACTCCTGCGATTACCCGCAACAAACTTGATTTGCCAGAGCCTGAAGCTCCTCTTAGCAGATACCTCTTTCCTGACTCAAAGGTCAAATCAATCTGATCTAGTATAGGGCGCTCTCGGTCTTTTACTAGGTACCCGACTCCTTTGAGTTCTAACTTAAAACCGGTCGGATAGTTCGGGCGTTTCCCCTCCTGTGATTCTAGATCAAAGTCAAGAACTTCTCCCAGTTTTTCAATAGATGTCAGCATATCATAGAGCGTTTCTAGGCTGACGATGAGTTTTTCAACCGAGGCAATTACGAGTAGAATAACGATTTCTGCCGCGACGAATTGCCCAATGTTCATTTGCTGATTGAGTACCAGAAGTCCCCCGATCACTAATAAGCCAGCGGTTACCGCTACCTTGAAAGCAATCATTTTGATGTATTGAAACTTAATCACTTTGAAGTGGGCTTCACGCGCTCCGAGATACCCTTCGACCAATTCATCGTTTTTAGTCAATGCTAAGTCGGTGTTACCCGCCAACTTGAAGCTAATAATCGATCGGGCGATTTCTTGAATCCAGTGAGCGACGCGATACTTATATTTCGATTCGACAATCGAAGTTTCGAGGCCTCGTTTAACGGTATAACGAAATACGAAGAACATGAGACTCAATAAGAAAATCCCGAAAAAGATGAAAAACGGGTGATAAAACGATAATAGGACGAGCGCAAAAAGAATCTGGATCAGTGCGGTAGGCACGTCGATGAGAATTTTAGATAATCCTTTTTGAAGGGTTAGGGTATCGAAGAATCGATTCGCTAATTCAGGCGGATATAAATTACGAAGTTGACTCATTCGAATCCTCGGAAAACGATAGCTAAGTTCAAAACTCGATCGAGTGAAAATGCGCTGTTGTAAGGTTTCAATGATTCGCATCTGCATGATCTGCAAAGCCCCTGCAAAAGACACCCCAATGGTTACCAGAATTACCAAAATGATCCATGAGCTCGATATCTGAGCGCCTTGAATGAGATTGATAATCGCTTGTACTCCAAGCGGAAGTGAAAGCGAAACTAGCCCTGCGAAAATCGCGTAATAAAAGACCTGATAAATGTCTTTACGCTCGAGTTGAAAGAGCCTAAAAAAGCGCTGCCATGTAGCTTTAGTGTCTATATTCATAATAATGTCTTTTTAACCAGATCAATCAAAAAGTCTTTTGGACCTTTTGCTCCCGTATCGGTAATATTTTTAAAGTGTTCTCTCAAGAAATGCTGATAAAGTGCAGTCTCAACAATGGTACTCGCTAATGTTTTTGGATGTTTATAGTCAGGTGCTACCGCTTCAATCATCTCCCAAATTCTTGAAACCAGTCGTTTGTAACTTTCGAAACTACCTTCTTTGTTTTCAAGGTCTACTTGCTTAGTTAGAAATGATTTCGAGTTCTCATTAATCATGATCCGGTTAAGAGCACGTTCATCAACGAAGGTGAAATTCGAATCTTCTACGACCTCTCGACTAATAATTTCAATAGCACATTCTAATTTTGCTAATGAGTCTTTTAGACTAAAACTTCCAATCACCACTTGGTACTCGAGCCATCCCCAATACCAAGAACACAAATACATGAGTAGTTTATGCTTGTTCTCAAAGTACCGATAAATCGAACTCTCGTTAGAGCCAATAGCATCTCCTAATTTTTTAAAAGTGAATGCCTCTATACCAATTTCATCAATGAGGCAAATGCTGTGCTCAATGATTCGCTTGCCTAGATCAGAAGATTCAGGGTCTTTGATGTAAACAGAGGTTGGTATGTTGATCCTTAGATTTGCAAGTAAACGATCCATAGTCGATATATTACTTTGCAAATATAATAGTAATACTATTAAAATGATCTAATCCGCGAATTTTAACCCGCCTTTAAGAGAATTGTTGAAGGTCTTGTGCAGAGGTTAAATCTGGCAGTTGCTCAAAGACCAGGTGACAATAGACGCTTTTTGGTTGCTCTTTTATGGCGATTCTAATGGCCTCTGGTAATTCTTTTTCTCCCCGGGTAGGATGCACAGGACAAGCCTGTAATGCCTTATAAAAGGAGCCTCCTTCAACCAAGTTAAGGTTCATACTTACTCGTAAGTAACCCTCCTTGTCATAGAAATCTTTGTGTGTATCAATCGGAGGCTTTTCAATAATGCCTTCAACAAAATTATGATCGTCTACTTGAATAAGAGCGAAGGCAGCTATCCGTGACTCATCAAATCCGAGGTGCTTCGCCTCATAGGATATGATTGCATGAGGGGTTTCTTGGTGCGTCATTGCTTTTTTAAAGGCATTTTGACTGTAAAGGTTATCTCCATTAGCGATGATAAAGGAACTCTTTTGAAGCATAGGAAACTGCTCTACGGCTTGATAAACCGCATCTGCCGTTCCCAAAGGCTCTGGTTGGATGGCAAAATTGATGCTTACCTCTGGATAGGTCTTTACAAAAATCGCTCGCCAGCTGAGAAAATCTTGATGATCAGCGCTAGTGACCACGATAATCTGCTGAACACCTGCAGCGATCGCCTCGGTGCAAAGCAGGCTTAGAAGGGGAGTTTTTGAACTCCCTAGTTCAATCAGAGATTTGTGTCTTTCTAGTGCCTGTTTTTTACTAGCCTCAGAGAGATTGGCTTGGTCTAGGCTCTTCTTCATTCTCGAAGAACGCCCACCGGCAAGGATAACTAGTGGTCTCAATGGCTCGTGATTTGAATAGGTTCTACGAATTTTGCCTTCTGTTGTAGTACTGCCCTTATGACCTTAGGATGACTTTCTTTCGGGGCAAGGATGATGAAGCATCCACCTCCGCCAGACCCCATTACTTTTACCGCCTTTGCCCCTGCATTTTTCGCTTCATTCATTTGAATGCGCATGAGCTCTGGGGTGTTTTTAATCGCGGTATCTAGGTAGTATTGATGCCTTTCTATTAACTGCTCGAGAGGGGATAGGGATGATTCGTCGCTTATCGCTTGTCGATAAATACGGATCGCTTCTTTGGTGAGGAGATGATTTTCTATCGCTGCCTCGAAATAGGGAAATAGTGGTGCAGACAGCTTACTCCCTAGCCGTTGTATGTCTTCTGCCTCGGCTAGTTTTAATGAAAATTGAGGCTCGTATTGCCTCACCTTTGCTACTGCTTCGAGGGCATACTCTTTGGCTTTTCCCAGCACTCCGAGGGTTGATTTAGACAGCCCTGAATGCGCCAGTAATAAGTCGTTATGTGGATTTACGAAGGCTTCAGTGTGTCTGGTTTCAGGTTCAATGAGGCGCAAGCCACCGAGAGCGCTACTGTAGTGGTCCATGATGCCGCCCGGTTCGTTAAAAAATTCAACTTCGGCCTGATGCGCCCAGTTCGCAATCTGCAAATCACTTGCCCTAGTTTCTGTTGCTTCAAGGATAAATCGTATGAAGGCGACAATCAACGCCGAAGAGCTCGATACGCCAGCATTCACTGGGATTTCAGAGTGAATCTTAATATCGTAACCTGAGCTTAGGGTGATATGGTTTGCATGTAACACAGAGAGGGTCGAACAGAGATAATCTCCTTTTTCGACCTGAGCGGGTATTAGATCAATTTGCCTGGTTACTTTGAGATCGCTGAGATTAAAGTTTAAAACTCCTTGTCTGTTTGGTTGGGCTTCGATATAAATATATCGATCGATGCTCGCTGCAATTACTGGTAGGTTGAGATAGTCTTGATGGTCGCCAAACAAACAAATCCTGGCGGGAGCTTTAACGCGAATCATATCCTAAAAATAGCAGAATCTGCCTGAACTTTTCTATCTTTTATCCTCTGTAAAATCAATCCATAATGAATCGAAGATCTTTTCTGCAAACTAGTAGTTTGAGCGCGGCCTCTGTAGGTGCGCTTTCTGTTTCTTGTACCGGTGCCTTAGGCAGTTTAACCGAAAGGCCTAGCGATCAAAAATATATGGGTGATTTTGCGGCTGAGCCCCTTGAAAAGGTTCGCGCGGCATTTATTGGCCTAGGCTATCGAGGAAAAGGTCATCTTGATTTCTTCGCTACTCTTGAAGGAACTGAGGTGGTGGCATTATCTGATTTATATGAGGATAACATTGAGAAGAGTATAGAAATCTTAAGTAAAAGTAATCGAGATACGACTTCGGTAAAGAGCTACTCGGGATCTGAGAAGGCTTGGTTGCAAATGCTCAAAGAGGTGCGACCTGATGTGGTCTTTATTTCAACGAATTGGACGAATCATGCTCCCATGTGTATTGAGAGTATGAGAATGGGTGCGCATGCCTTTGTTGAGGTGCCTATGGCACTGACGATCGAAGAGTTGTGGGATGTGGTGAATACTTCTGAAAAGACGGGTAAGCATTGCATGATGATGGAAAATGTGAATTACTCTCGCGACGAATTAATGTTTTTAAATATGTGTCGCCAGGGTGCGATTGGGGAATTGCTTCATGCAGAAGCGGCCTATATTCATGAGCTTCGTTGGCAGATGGACGAGGTAGAACGTGGAACGGGTTCTTGGCGAACTTATCACTATGCGCATCGAAATGGGAATTTGTATCCGACTCACGGCTTAGGGCCAGTGGCGCAATACATGAATTTGGGAAGAGGAGAGGATCAATTCAAGCGATTGACCTCTTTTTCAACACCGGCTAGAGGTCGTGAACTGTATGCTGAGAAAAATTATCCCGCAGACCACAAATGGAATGCCCTTGATTTTAAAGGGGGTGATCTAAACACTTCACTGATTAAGACCCATCTCGGACGCACAATTATGGTTCAATGGGATGAGACCTCCCCAAGGCCGTATACGCGACACAATTTGATTCAAGGTACTAAGGGTATTTTGGCGGGATTCCCGACAAGAGCTGCTTTTGATGGAGGGTTTGAAGGTTTAAGTGAAGACCACCACCGCTGGATTCAAGGAGAGCAGTTGGAGCAATTGTATGAGAAGTATGACCATCCGTTATACAAACGTTTAAATTCAGCAGCAGCAGGCAGCGGACATGGAGGAATGGATGGTATCATGATGTATCGAATCGTCGAATGTCTTCAGAAAGGATTACCGCTTGATCAAAACGTTTATGAAGGAGCTCTCTGGAGTAGTGTTACCGAACTGAGTCAACGATCTGTCGCTAGTGATGGAATGCCTCAAGATTTCGCAGACTTCACTAGAGGGGATTGGAAAACGACTCAGCCTCTATCTATAATAGATTAAGGGTTGAGGAGATCAAATATCCGGCAATCACTATAATGAGACCTGCAATTCCTTGCAGAAGGGTAGCAAAGGTGTGGTAACGATAGGCTTCTTTGACGCTTAGGTTTCCGAACTGAGAGACAATCCAGAAATAAGAATCGTTTGCATGGGATACGGTCATTGAGCCAATTCCAACCGCGATTACTACCCAAGTTTTCCCTAAATCAGAATCTAGTCCTAAGGTCACTAGCATAGGGAATACCATCGCCGAAGCAGTAATAATAGCAACCGTCGAGGAGCCTTGAGCGCTTTTCAACAATGCTGCGATCAAGAAGGGAATAAGGAGTCCCAACTCAGGATACAAGAGATGCTCGGCTACAAATTCAGCCACAGGAAGTTTACTAATCACTAGCCCCAGAGTGCCTCCCATAGCGGTGATCAATAAAATGGGGGCGGCCGTTTGTATCCCCTTGTTGACTACTTCACTTAAAAAAGATTCGGTCTTTGTAAATCGACCTAGTCGAAACGAAAGTACCATACCCACTCCAAGGGCCAGGGTAGGATCAATCTTGAAGTGATTTGAAAAACTACTAAGCCCTATGAGTAAGAGCGGAATGAAAATTGGTGCAACCGCCAACTTTAATGAGGGTAATTCTGCTAGGTTCTCTTCTTCGGTTTCGGGTAGTTGTATCTCAAGCGAAACTCGTTTTGAAACCCGCTGGGCAAAGGCTGCTCCAACGAGCATTAATAGAAACGCCACAGAACCTCCCATGATAATCAGTAGTCCTAAGTCGTTGAGTTCTAAGTTTGCTGCCGCTGCAAGGGGCCCAGGAGTGGGTGGTATTAGCACATGTGTAGCAAATAGCCCGGTTGAAAGCGCAATGGTTAGCGCTAAAAGTGGTACTCCTGATTTCTGAGATAAACGCTTGTTTAAAGAAGATAAAATCACAAAGGCTGAGTCGCAGAATACTGGAATTGAAACCAGATAACCAATGATTGCTACGGTATAGGGTAGCGGCAAAAAAGAAAGTCTAGAAAGCATCGAGATCGCAATTCTCTTAGTTGCTCCTGATTGCTCTAGGGCTACACCGATGATTGAACCAAATACAATAAGCAGACCAATACTTCTTACCGTCTTTCCGAACCCTTCGCTTAATAGGGATCCGATTTCTTGAGGGTCGACTCCTGTAGCTAGCGCCAGAAACAAACTCGCAAGCAGTAATACCAAAAAGGCGGGCCACTTCAATTTTGAAGTTCCGTAGATGATAAAAGTTAATGCGGCTAGCAGTGATAGAAGTGCAGTAATCATTATTTTTTGGCAGTTTGATAGAGTCTAAAGACTCGTTGTGCGGTCGATTCTAAAAGTTCAGCAGCGCTGTTCATGCTTTCTTCAAGCGTGCAAGGTTTACTTTGAATACTAAAAATAGCATCTATTCCTAGGTCGTATAGCGGGTCTAAATGTTCACCAATACTACCGGCAAGAACTACTACCGGTTTGTGGTGTTTTTTGGCAAGTTTCGCC
>JAAZVY010000023.1 GCA_018623195.1 Flavobacteriaceae bacterium
ATGAGTGGGTAGCCGCGAATTCTTTTGCTATTTCTGCTCCATTATCGGTACTCGAATCATCGACTAAGACTAGGAGGTCAGGCCTACGCGTTTGAATTGTAAAGCTATTAATGCACTCGGCAAGATAGTTTTCTTCGTTATAAAATGGGATTATAACGACGAGTTTCATGGCTTCATTAGTATCGATAAACGATGCAGTTTAAATTCATTCCGGCCCCTACACTTGCGAACAGAATAATATCACCTTTTTTCAGTTCGTGTTCAGGCATTTGATTTCTTCGAACCATATCGAAAAGAACGGGTACCGTAGCAACCGAGTTATTACCCACTTCTTTAATATTCATTGGCATCACCCCTTCGGGAGTATCAGCTTTGAACTTGCGGTAAAGTCTTTTTACCATCGCCTCATCCATTTTTTCATTGGCTTGATGTAAAAACACTTTCCTCACCTCTGATATCGATACCCCGGCCTCTTCTATGGCTTCAGCCATGGCGCTAGGAACATGTACTACAGCTAGCTCGTAGACTTTGCGTCCGAGCATTTTAATATAACGAGTTTGATCCTTGTCTGATGCTTTGTTTCCTTTTCCGAAATAGAGATAGTAAGCCTCATCGTTGGCTAGGGTAGTAGTGACATTAGCAAGAATATGGCCTCCATCATTCGTTGCACTTACGATAGTCGCTCCGGCACCATCGGCAAAAATCATACTATCCCGGTCGTTTATATCTACCACTCTAGAGAGTGCTTCAGCTCCAATAACCAAGCAATTCTTGGCCATACCACTTTTGATAAATGCCTTGGCTTGAATAACTCCTTCTACCCATCCAGGACAACCAAAGATCATGTCGTAAGCAACGCACTTAGGATTTTGTATGCCTAGTTTATTCTTAACTCTAGAAGCTAAACTAGGTAATAAGTCAGTTTGAATTTCTCCATGACGAACATCACCGAAGTTGTGCGCAAAGATGATGTAATCAATTTCTTCAGCAGATATTTTTGCGTTTTCGATGGCTTTTTGTGCCGCGAAAAAGCCCATATCTGAAGTATTAAGGTGGGGCTCTAGGTAACGTCTACTCTCAATCCCTGTAATGGCTTGAAATTTTTCAATGATTTCCTTGTTATCCGCCTCAAAGGCCTTTCCGTTTTCATCGATGAATTCGCTTTTTTCGAATTGGCTGTTCGGTTGGATAATCTCGGGAAGATAATGCCCCGTACCTATAAAACTTATATTCATGAAGTCTGTTTATAGCGGTCTAAGTTAAAAAAAAAGGGACGTCTAGCGTGAAATCTAGTTCGTCCCTTTAATTTGATGGAATTTGTGATTAACTCTGGTAGGATTCTATGGGTGCGCAACTACAAATTAGATTGCGGTCTCCAAAGGCCTCATCTGCTCTTCTCACTGAAGGCCAGAATTTACTTTCTTCTACAAAGGGTAGCGGATAAGCAGCCTGTCTTCTAGAATATGGAAATTCCCATTTATCTGTGGTAAGCATAGCTAGGGTGTGCGGTGCGTTTTTCAAAACGTTCACAGGATCGTTTCCATCGCAGTGATCGATTTCATCCTTAATAGCGAGCATCGCCTCACAGAATCTATCGATTTCTTCTAGCCCTTCACTTTCTGTAGGCTCAATCATCATCGTGCCAGCTACAGGGAATGAGACGGTAGGAGCATGGAAGCCGTAATCCATTAATCGTTTTGCGATATCTGTTACTTCGATTCCTTTTTCTTTGAAAGGTCTACAATCGATAATTAATTCGTGAGCGGCTCTCCCTTTTTCTCCGGTATAAAGCACAGGATAACTAGATTCTAATCGCGCCTTGATGTAGTTCGCATTGAGTATAGCGTACCTGGTAGAGTCAGTAAGACCTTCGCTACCTAACATTCGAATATAAGCGTATGAAATGAGGCAAGCTAATGCGCTACCGAATGGGGCTGCTGAAATAGCGGTAATGGCTTCAGAGCCACCTGTTGGTATAATAGGATTACCTGGCAGGTATGGAGCCAGTTGAGGCGCTACACAAATAGGACCTACGCCAGGACCTCCACCACCATGAGGTATAGCGAAAGTTTTGTGCAAATTAAGGTGGCAAACATCTGCGCCAATGGTAGCCGGGTTCGTTAACCCTACTTGAGCATTCATGTTTGCCCCATCCATATAGACTTGTCCACCATGCTCATGAATGAGTGCTGTGATTTGTATAATTGAAGACTCGAATACCCCGTGAGTTGAAGGATAAGTGACCATTAATGCGGCCAGTTCATTCGAGTGCTGAACCACTTTTTCTTCTAAGTCGGCTAGGTCTATATTTCCTTTTTCATCTGTTTTAGTGACGACTACCTTCATTCCGGCCATAACTGCAGAAGCTGGGTTGGTGCCGTGAGCAGAAGCTGGAATAATGCAAATATTTCTATGCTGATCTCCTCTAGCATGGTGATATGCTCTGATAGTCATAAGACCTGCATATTCTCCTTGGGCTCCTGAGTTCGGTTGTAGAGAAGTGGCCGCGAATCCTGTAACCTCATTTAAGTACTGAGTTAACGCTTCAAGAATGATGCGGTAACCCTCAGCCTGAGCTACTGGAACGAAGGGGTGCAAATTCGCAAATCGAGACCAGCTTAGCGGCAGCATTTCAGTTGCTGCATTTAGTTTCATGGTACAGCTACCTAAGGCAATCATTGAGTGATTAAGTGCCAAATCCTTCTTTTCGAGTCTTTTAATGTAGCGCATAAGCTCGGTTTCGCTTCGATAGCGCTGAAAAACTTCGTGTTCTAGGTAGCTGCTTGTTCTTGTATTCGCTTCATTTAATGAAGGAGCAGATGCCAGTTGAAGTCTTGAGTTTAATTCATCGATAGAGACCGTGTTGCCTGTTAGAACTTCGATAAGTTTTTGTAAATCTTGGGTTGAGGTGGCTTCATTCAATGAAATACTAACTTCATCGGTTGATGGATAGTAGAGGTTGATTGAAGCTGCTTCTGCTCTTTGCTTAAGGACTTCAGCATCTACACCTTTGAAATATAAGGTGTCAAAATACTCCTCGTTTATTGAGACCATTCCTGCTTTAGCCGCTTCTTCTGCCACTATTTGGGTTTTTCTGTGGATGAGTGTAGCAATTGATTTTAGCCCGTCAGGACCATGATATACTGCATACATACCCGCCATAACCGCTAAGAGTACCTGTGCTGTACAGATATTCGAGGTTGCTTTATCTCTCTTTATGTGCTGCTCTCTTGTTTGAAGAGCCATTCTGAGTGCAGGGTTTCCGTCGGTATCTACGGTTTTACCTATAATTCTACCAGGAACGTTTCTGCGATAGTCGTGCTTGGTAGCAAAATAAGCGGCGTGAGGACCTCCATATCCTAGCGGAATTCCAAAGCGCTGTGTAGTTCCAACAACGGCATCAACACCGTAGCTTCCTGGTTCTTTAAGCAAGGTTAGGCTCAGTAGATCTGCTGCTACCGCAACCTTAATATCAAGTTCTTTCGATTTAGCAACTAAATCACCTAGGTCGCAAATGTTACCGTATTTACCTGGGTATTGTGCAATTACCCCGAAATAGGAATCATTCGGATTAAAATTTTCAATCGGCCCTTGAACCAATTCAATTTCAAGAGGAGTGGCTCTGGTTTGTAGTAGGGAATAGGTTTGAGGTAAAATCTCAGAATCAACATAGAATTTAAGAGCTCCTCTCTTTTTTTGATCTCTACTTCGAAGATCAAAAAGCATCGTCATGGCTTCAGCTGCAGCTGTACTCTCATCAAGCAACGATGCATTCGCAATCTCCATCCCTGTTAGTTCGATAACCATGGTTTGGTAATTGAGAAGTGCCTCAAGTCTTCCTTGTGCAATTTCTGCTTGGTAAGGAGTGTAGGCAGTGTACCAGCCCGGATTCTCTAGAATATTTCTTTTAATCACTGATGGGGTGATTGAAGGGTGATATCCCAATCCTATGTATTGACTGAAGAGTTGGTTCTTTTGAGAAAGCTCTTCAAGATGAGTCAGAAGTTCATTTTCAGACATTGCTCCAGGCAAGTTCATCTCTTTTTTCAGGCGGATATCATCAGGAATGGTTTCATCGATCAAAGTGGCTATCGAAGAAATGCCAATCGTCTTGAGCATAGTGGTTAATTCACCGCTTTGAACACCGATGTGTCTTTTTGCAAAAGGAGTACTCATCAATCATCAATTTTAGGACTGTAAAATTACCGAATAAACTCCTTTTTGGAGTGTTGTGACTCACTATAATTGAGGCATTTATTAAAAAGTGTTGAGAAGTGCTACTTTTGTTTAATGAAGTGGATAAAGCTATTGTTAGATATCTATGTAAAGGGCAGTATTCATGTGGCTTTATCTGTTTTTTCAATGAGTAGTTTAAGTCTTTTGAGCTTAAACAAAAACATCTCTGAACCACAGCTTTTGATCGTCTTTTTTGCGAGCTATGCTTATTACAATTTGATCAAGTTTGCTCCGGTAGGGTTTAAGGGAACGAATCAGCCAAGTATTTTCTGGAATTGGTTGAAGCTGTCTACGCTCTTATCTCTTTTGATCCTACTGTATCTGGTGAAGGATTTGTCTAAGGACTCGTGGTTGATTCTCGCTTTATCTTCGTTTTTTGCGGTGCTCTATGTTCAAAAAGAACTGCTTCCCATTTCTAGAGAAAATGGATGGATTAAGGCCTTCTTAGTTAGCCTAGTTTGGGCCCTCATAACAGCAGCTTTACCATTTACCTTTTTACGCGAGGAATGGTTCAGTTTAGAGATAATTTTGTTGTTTTTCTCTCATTTTTTTCTGGTACTTGCTTTACTTGTTCCCTTTGAGATCAGGGATATGAGTGTTGATCAGTTGATGATGCCTAACCTAGCTCAGCAGTTGGGGGTTCAGAAAATAAAATGGGTCGGATACCTTTCATTAATTCTATCGATCATCCTTTGGATCTTGGCAACAGACCTTGGGGTTTATTTTCAATCGGCCTATTTCCTTTTCTATATGATTACTGCAGCCTTAATTGCCGGCGCTAGGATAGATCGACCACAGAGTTATACCTCACTCTGGGTTGAGGCAATACCTGTATTTTTATTCGTAAGTGTTTGGCTGTTAAGCTTTCTTTAGCTCTTCCGCACCTTTTATCACCTTGTCTTTTAAAGACTCTTTAAATTCGATGATTTTTTCGAGCAAGTCGGGATTAGAGCTTGCAATGATTTGTGCAGCAAGTATTCCTGCGTTCTGAGCTCCGTCTAAGGCAACTGTGGCTACAGGAACTCCGCCTGGCATTTGGAGAATAGAAAGAACAGAATCCCATCCGTCAATTGAATTTCTGCTTTTTACAGGAACTCCAATCACAGGTAATGGGCTCAATGAGGCAACCATTCCCGGTAAATGAGCGGCACCACCGGCTCCAGCGATGATTACCTTAATGCCTCTTCGGTGAGCGTTCTTTGAAAATTCAAATAGCTTTTCAGGGGTTCTGTGAGCAGAAACGATGTCTACTTCGGTTTCTACTCCAAGCTTTTCTAAAACGGCTACTGCCTCGTTCATAACAACAAGGTCACTAGTACTTCCCATGATAATGGCTACACTCATCGAGATATGACTTTAATTAGATCTTTCACTTTTCTTGCTCTAAGATACACTTCTTCAAGTTCTTCACCTACAATGGTTACATGGCCCATTTTTCTAAAGGGTCTTGTTTCCGCTTTACCGTAAATGTGTGGAGACACACCTTCTATGGCTAAAGCTTCGTCTAGGCCTTGGTAGTGTACAGGGCCAGTATGTGATTCTTCGCCTACCAAATTAACCATTACCGCGGCCACTTTTGAATCGGTAGCTCCTAATGGTAAGTCTAAGATCGCTCTTATATGTTGCTCAAATTGATCGGTATAACTGCCTTCTAAACTGTAGTGCCCGCTATTATGAGGTCTTGGAGCAACCTCATTGACATAGATTGATCCGTCCTTTGCTAAGAAAAGTTCTACCGCTAAAAGACCGGTAACTCCTAGGCTTTTTGCCACTGTTAGCGCAAGCTCTCTTGCTTTATTGGCGATAGTATCGTCAATGTTTGCAGGGCAAACCACGAATTCAACTTGATTTGCTTCAGGATGAAAGTCCATTCCGACTACAGGATAGCTTTTCTGTTCTCCAGAGGCTGAAGAGGCTACGATCACTGCCAGTTCTTTCTCAAAATCGATTAATTCTTCGATCAGACAAGGAACATTAGGCAGCTCGTTGAAGTCTTCGATGGTTTTTAAAATCTTAACTCCTTTGCCGTCATATCCGCCTGTTGCAGACTTCCATACACATGGAAAGCTCAGTGTTGCCTTCTTTGCATCTGCAGTGCTCTCAAAATTTTGGAACGGAGCGGTTGCTATTTGGTGATTGGCGTAATGTGTTTTTTGTAAACACTTATTACCAATAATTTCTAGTGCTTCAGGCTCTGGGTATACCTTTACTCCTTCTGATTTTAATTTTTTGAGCGCCTCTACGTTGACATGCTCGATTTCTATAGTTAACACATCGACTTTTTTCCCGAATTGATAAACGGTTTCAAAGTCTTTCAGGTCGCCTTGCACGAAATGGTTACAGGCAAATCTAGACGGAGCCTCGCTAGAAGGATCTAAAACGAAGGTTTGAACATCCCATCTTCTAGTGGTGTAAAGCAGCATCTTTCCGAGTTGCCCACCTCCTAAAATACCTAACTTAAAATCTGAAGAGAAATAATGCATAAAAACTGAATTCGACACAAAAATAAGGCAATTCTAAAATTGTATCTTTACCCCCTTAATAACAACCTATCATGCGAATCGCAGACCTTGAATTTGAGCCCTTCTTAGATCAAAGCGAGATAGAGTCAGCTATTGAGAAAGTGGCGATTGATGTCGCGAAGGATTATGAACACAAGACCCCACTATTTGTTGGAGTTTTGAATGGTTCGTTTCGTTTCGTTTCTGAATTTATCAAGCACTATCCTCATTCTTGTGAAGTGAGTTTCGTGAAGTTGTCGTCTTATCAAGGGCTTTCTTCAACGGGGATTGTAGAGACTTTGTTAGATGTTTCAGAGTCGGTAGAAGGACGTGATATCGTAGTTTTAGAAGATATTATCGACTCGGGACGTACGCTTCAGGAATTGATTCATTTATTTTCGGCTCAGAACATCTCAAGCTTTGCGATTGCTACCCTGTTTTTTAAACCTTCTAAGTATAAAAAAGAGTACCAGATTAACTACAAGGCAATCGATCTACCCGATGAATTTGTCGTGGGATATGGGCTCGATTACAAGGAAAAGGGAAGAGAACTCAACGACTTATATATTTTAAAAAATTCATGAAGAATATTGTGTTATTCGGAAAGCCAGGTGCGGGAAAAGGCACGCAGGCCTCTGTGTTAAAGGAAAAATTCGAATTAGTTCATATCTCTACGGGAGATGTGTTTAGATACAACATCTCGAATCAAACTGAATTAGGAACTCTTGCTAAGTCTTACATGGACAAGGGAGAATTAGTGCCTGATTCAGTGACGATCAATATGCTTGCAGCCGAAGTGGATCGTTCAATTGCTGAGGCCAAGGGATATATCTTTGACGGATTTCCACGAACTACTGCTCAAGCAGAAGCTTTAGATACCCTTCTTTCTGAAAAGGGAATGCAAGTGGATGCTACGATTGCGCTAGAGGCTGATGAGGATGAGCTGACTGCTCGATTGTTAGAAAGAGGAAAGACGAGCGGAAGAACCGATGATACCGATGAGACTAAGATAAGAACACGTTTCGCAGAATATAACGCGAAGACTGCTCCGCTTATTGAGTTTTATGAAAAGCAGAACAAGCTTCATTCGGTAAATGGTATTGGTGAAATCGATCAGATTACCGAACGAATCGCCTCGATTATCGCTAGTTTATGACCGACGGAAATTTTGTTGATTACGTAAAGGTTCACATTGCTTCTGGAAACGGAGGTAAGGGTTCTACGCACCTACATCGTGAGAAATTTGTTGCTAAGGGCGGTCCCGATGGAGGTGATGGAGGTCGCGGAGGTCACGTAATTATTCGTGCGAACCCCAACCTTTGGACTCTGGTAGGGTTTAAACACAAGCAGCACTTTAAGGCGGGTCATGGTGAACACGGTAGTAAAAACCGAAGTACGGGTGCTGATGGAGAAGATGTTTATGTTGATGTGCCCTTAGGAACGGTGGTAAAAGATGCAGAAACCGATGAGGTTCTTGCTGAAATTACCGAGGAGTCACAAGAATATATGGCCGCAGAAGGAGGGATGGGAGGCCGAGGAAACTGGCATTTTAAATCTTCAACCAATCAAACTCCCCGTTATGCTCAACCCGGAATTCCTGGAGTTGAGCTTAAATTAACTCTAGAGCTGAAGGTTTTAGCTGATGTTGGACTAGTTGGTTTTCCTAATGCAGGTAAATCTACTTTGCTTTCTGTGGTAACTTCAGCAAAGCCCAAGATTGCTGATTATGAGTTTACGACTCTTAAGCCAAATCTAGGTATCGTTGAGTATCGTGATTTCAGAAGTTTTGTAATGGCTGATATCCCTGGTATTATTGAAGGGGCCGCGGAAGGTAGAGGTTTAGGTCATTACTTTCTCAGGCATATTGAGCGTAACTCAACACTCTTATTTTTGATTTCTGCAGACTCTGATAGTGTAGCTGAACAATACCAAATACTGCTCTCTGAATTAGAACGCTATAACCCAGAGTTATTAGACAAGAACAGAGTAATTGCTATTTCTAAAGCAGATTTACTTGACCAGGAGTTAAAGACCGAATTAACCGAAGAGTTGAATCAGACTTTACCTAACAATATTCCCTTTGTACTCATTTCTTCGGTAGCACAGCAAGGAATTCAGGAGCTTAAAGATTTACTCTGGAATCAGCTACAAGATTAACGGTATTCGTCTCTTGCAGGGGTGAAAACATCCATCAATTGACAATCGGTTAAGGCTTTGCCAAAGTGAGGTACATTTGACGGAATCACAACAATATCTCCAGATTTACAGATGGTTGATTTACCATCAAGCTCAAATTGAAATTCTCCACTCACGACATGCATCATTTGTTCGTGCACATGATGGTGTAGGGGAACTTCAGCCCCCTTCTCAACCCGCCAAAAGGCCCAACTTAATTTCTCGCCATGCACAAAACGTCCGAAAACACCTGGGAAAAACTCTTTTTCATTAATCGTTTCAAGATTCATCTTTACTCTATTTAAGTTAGTACCTTACCGAAGGTAGTACTTATTTTTGCTTTATGAAGTATCATTTTATCGCTATTGGCGGTAGCGCAATGCACAACCTAGCCTTAGCGCTCCACGATAACGGAAATCAGGTCACAGGAAGTGACGATGCGATTTTCGAACCCTCAAAGAGCAGATTAGAAGCTGCAGGATTATTACCTGAGACCCTGGGTTGGGACACCTCCCGCATCGACGAATCCATTGACTGTGTAGTCTTAGGTATGCACGCGAAAGCTGACAATCCAGAATTAAACAAAGCACTTGAAATGGGTATAGAGGTGATTTCGTATCCCGAACTCATTTATCGTCAAAGCGAACATAAAACTCGCGTGGTAATCGCAGGTAGTCATGGGAAGACCACCATCACTTCGATGGTTCTTCATGTAATGAATTATCTGTCGAGATCGGTCGACTATTTAGTCGGTGCACAGTTGGAAGGTTTCGATCGAATGGTACGTATCAGTGATGATGCTGATTTCATGATCATAGAGGGAGATGAGTACTTAACCTCCCCGCTAGATTTAAGGCCTAAGTTTCTATGGTATAAACCTAACATTGCTTTAATAAGCGGCATTTCTTGGGACCACATTAATGTTTTCAAAACAGAGAAAGAGTACAACCTCCAATTTGAAAAGTTTATTGAGAGTATCGTCGCGGGCGGATCGGTAACCTACAACCAGCAGGATGATACTTTGAGAGCAATGGTAGAGAATTCCTCAGCCACTATTCGAAAGTTTCCCTATACTTTGCCTGAGCATGAAATCATCGATGGGGTGACCTATTTGGAAACCGAAGAGGGGCCCTTACCTTTAGAAGTGTTTGGAGATCACAATCTCTCAAACCTAGAGGGTGCTCGTTGGATTTGCCAACAGCTTGGAGTTGATATTTTCGATTTTTATGAGGCCATAGCGACATTTAAAGGTGCTGCAAAACGGATGCAACGAGTAAAGAGTGGTTCTTATGAGTGGATAAAGGACTTTGCCCATGCTCCCTCTAAAGTAAAAGCAACTGCAGCTGCGGTTAAAAAGCAATATTCTAATCGAAATGTAGTGGCTGTTCTAGAATTACATACCTATAGTTCTCTCAATCCTGATTTCATTCAACGCTATCAGGGGACGCTTTCCTCGGTAGACGAGGCTATTGTTTTCTACGATCCCGAGGCATTGAAAATAAAAGGATTACCGCCGATGAGCAAGGAGAAGATTCAGAGGGCCTTTGGAAGAGATGACCTTCAGGTTTTTACTCATCCGGACGAATTAGAGACTCAGGTCAAGGAATACTTTGAAGGCGATTCACTCCTATTATTGATGAGCTCTGGGAACTACGGTGGTATGAATCTTAAACCCTACGGAGGATAAGCATGGTACTACTCTATACCCATAAAATAACTCCTCGTTTAACTTTTACGGTTAAACAGCTTTTTCGTCGTATTATGGGGTACGAGGTTTCTATTACAGACTCCGTTGATGTGTTCATCAAGCATACCGGGGCTAAACTAAGTTATGCCAAACAACCCTTACAGAATGAGTTTTTTATTCGTGCCAATCATTTACTTTTTGAGAGAATACTCGAGCCTCAAGAGATCAATTGGAAATCGTGGGAGGGAACCCCTTGTTTTTTTGATGTAGATGCTCGCAGTTCTATTCCTTTTGATATTCTCGCTGCTTCTTTTTATCTACTCAGTAGATATGAAGAATACCTGCCGCATCAGAAAGATGAATTGGGTCGTTTTCGATCGATTGAAAGCGTGCTGAGTGACCGTCGTGGTGCTTTTTCAACCCCTTTAGTGGACCAATGGGCTTATCGTCTTCGAAAGATTTTTTCACAGCACTTTCCTGACGAACCCTATACTGAGCGCAATTTTCGATTCTTTCTGGGTGTTCCTGTCATTCAGTCTCATGCTTATAGTTTTAGAGGTCTCGGTCGACATATTTTTGAATCATTTGAAGATTTGTTTGCTGGACGTCTCTCTGCAATTGCTGGGCGTTTTAAGGTAATGGTCGGTATTGCCAAGGATCCTTATGACCATTATTTGAAGCTTAGAAAATCATTGCAAAAATTAGGAGTGGAAATTGGCTTTTTCTTTCAATTTGCGCCCTATCATGTCAGAGATCGCAATATTTCTTGGAATCGCCTTCGATTTGGATACTTTCTCAAACATATTGCTGATTACACGAGTATCGGATACTATCGTTCGCAAGGAGCAATGTTAAGTACCGAACAATTTAAGGTTGAAATAGATCGTCTTGATCAATTACTCCACCGTAAGGTAAGTAGCGCCATCATAGCTCAGAATAGAGTTTTACTCCCAGATGCCTACGAAGAGTTGGTGGCACAAGAAATCTCAGATGATTATTCTATGGGTTACGATGATGCCATTGGTTTTAAATCGGGTACATGCACTCCTTATCCTTTTTATAATTTAGGTCTCGAGCTAGAGCAGCCCCTAAAAGTGCATCCCTTTGTCGTTTCGGATATCATCTTTACTATTGAAGAACGAGACAAAATTATCGATAAACTAAGAGCTATAAAGGACAAGGTTGCTGAGGTTGACGGAACCTTTTATCTACAATTTGGTAACCGTGCTATCGGATCTTTAGGAGTAGCTAACTTTATTAACCTTATAAAGGCCATCGATGGATAAGCTTTCCCCCAAACATATTTTCTTCGATTTAGACCATACTCTATGGGATTTTGAGAAGAATTCAGCGGCTACCTTCGAACTTCTATTCGATAAGTTTAATATTTCACTAGATCTTACTCAGTTTCTAGAGGTTTATGTTCCTGCGAACATGGAGTACTGGAAACTTTACCGTCAAGGTAAGATCGCAAAAGAGGAGTTGAGGTATCGACGCCTAAGCGATGTGTTTAATCGCTGTAATTACAGAGTTAGCGATCGTATGATCGGAGAAATGGCAGATGGATACATCGAGTATTTGAGCTCTTTTACCCATGTCTTTGATTACACCAAAGAGTTACTTGATTATCTCGTAGAGCGATATCCACTGCATATCCTAACTAATGGTTTCGCCGAGATTCAGTCTAAAAAGCTAAAAGGGGCCGGCTTAGAAGGCTATTTTCAAACCGTTGTGAATGCGGAAGATGTCGGCTTTAAAAAGCCAGATCCTAGGATTTTTGCATTTGCTTTAGATAAAGCCAAGGCAACTGCTTCTGAATCTTTAATGATCGGTGATGATCTCGAAGCAGATATTTTAGGAGCAAAAAATTGTGGACTACACGCCTTGCACTTTGATGTTGAGAAGATTCATAGTCACAATCACTGCCTTATCGTTAACTGTCTAAGTGAAATAAAGCAATATCTTTAATACCTCATTAAACAATCTCTGCCATATGAAGTCATTTGTGTTATCTGTATTTCTTTCGATCGGTCTATTTTCTAGCGTAAATGCCCAGTTTGATCGTTATGATTTCATCGTAGTTCCAACCAAGTTTGATGTGTTTTTTGAACCTAACGCCTATCGAACCAGTACGCTTTTAAAGTTTCTTCTCACCGAAGCAGGGTACGAAGCCCATTACGAAGATGAATTGCCTGAATATGCGCTGCAGAATCCCTGTAAAGGGATTAGGGTAGATCTTGAGGAGAGTTCAGGTTTACTTCTTACGAAGTTTCAGATCCTTTTTAAGGACTGCCGCAATCAATTAGTTTTTAAAACCTACAAGGGAGAGAGTAAAAGCAAAGACTATAAAACAGCTTATCACCAATCTATTAGGCAGGCGTTTTCTAGTGTTTTATCTGGGAAAGGGGCCTCTGAGCCTAAGAAAATCGATCGAGCTAGTTCTACTGATCGTCTCAGATTAATGAGTAACGGAGGAGATGATTATTCGCTCGTTGATTATTCTGGTGCCGTTATTTTCAGATTAACCAAGTCAGCTGCAACTGATGTTTACCTGGTTAATGCCGAAGAAATTTCAGGTATTCTATTCAAGAATGCTGAAGGTAAATGGACTATGGAGTTAACTGACGGATCGGGAGCTAAGGTGACAACAAATCCCGAAATTGAACAGTAACTTAAACTAAACGCTGTCTTACGACTTCATAAAGAAATACACCACAAGCCACAGAAACATTCAGTGAAGCGATGTTACCACTCATAGGTAGTTTAGCCTGGTTATCGCTGAGTTTTAGTAGGGAAGGATGTATACCTATATCCTCAGATCCCATTATAATCGCCGATGCCTTTTTAAAATCAACCTCATAAATATGACTGTCTGCTTTTTCTGTAGCTGACACCATTTGAACCCCTGATGATTTCAAGTAATATACCGCATCTTTAAGATGGTCTACTCTTGCCACCGGTAAAGTAAAAGCTGCTCCAGCAGAGGTTTTGATGGCATCCTTGTTTAGCGGAGCCATTCCCTGTTTTGGAACGATCACGGCGTCAACTCCAGTACAACTTGCAGTTCTTAAGATCGCGCCGAAATTTCTAACATCGGTTAGACCATCAAGCAGCAGAAATAGGGGATGATCCTTAGCTTGCAAAACGCGTTCTACAGTTTCTTCGAAATTAGCATATCCAACCTCTGAAATCTCTGCAATAGCTCCTTGATGATTCTGAGTGGTGATACGTTGAAGCCGCTCAGCGGGTACATAGGAGTGAGGAATCTTTCGATCGTGTATTTGTCCTTCTAGTGCCTTAAAAAGTGGACTTGTCACCCCTTTTTGAAGAAAGATCTTATGAAAATCAGTACCTGATTCTATGGCTTCCTGAATCGCTCGGATGCCATAAATATATTGGGAGTTGTTTGACATTACTTATCGAGGTCAGAAACGAACTGAATAAGACCTTCCTGTGATTTGAATGTGTAGCGATTTTCTTTTAGTAGATCAGCCGCCTTTATTTGATAATCTTGTGGTAGTGATTCTACGATTTTTCTTCGTTTATTAGGTAAATGTTGTAGTAGTCTTTCATCGTTAATTTGATAGTAGTACTCGATAAATTGATTGAATTTATCTGGCGTACTTCTTACCATAGAATTCACGGCTTTAACACCTTCTTTGAACTTTGTCTTAACGCGTTCGTATACCTTGAAATTCTTTCCGCTGTAGAGTACGTTAACGTATCCATTTCTAACTCCTTGTTTAGGAGTATTCAATGTTTCAAGCGTAAGGATAAGATCTTCTGCTTTAAGCGTAATGTTTCGATCAAGATTGAGTGCAAAGACGGTTTCGCTTAAAGGAGATTCTTTAAGTTCGACTTCGTCGTTATGCATATTGTAACGGTAGTAAAGTTTCTCGGCGAAATCTTCCTTGTAGTAAAGTTCACAAGGTTGAAATTCTTCATTTAAATAGGGACTACCAACGGTTGAAGGGTCGAATACGATATTTCTGTTACGCACTTCAGCAAACATCATGTCACCTAAAGGATTTCTTCTTGACATAAAATTGGCGTAATTCAATATGTCATCACCTTTGGGTGCTTCTTGCAATAAGGTTTGTCCATAAGCCGCCAGCCCAAAGTTTATTAGTAACAGAAAGATCTTGAATTTCATTTACTCCTTATTTAATTCGTTAACCAAGATAATAAGATCTTCTCTGTTCTTAACTTTTAGGCGTTGCTCATTAATAATATTCAATGCCTGATCTGTATCTCCCTGCTTTAACACTTTTACCAAATCTTTCTTTTTACCACTAAAGAAATAGGCTACTTCCTCATTATTTTTTTGAATATAGAATTCTTGAAAATGGGTAAAGCGATTGGGTGTTGTTCGCACCATTGAATTTACAGCTCTAACCCCTTCTTTAAAACCTACTCGATTTTGAAAATAAAGATTGTAGTTTTTGCCAGAGGCTAAAGTGTATAGATATGCATTTCGTAAAGCTCCGTCTTCATTATTAATCGTCCTTAATGATAGTAAAAGTCCATTTTCTTTATCCTTCAGTACGATCTCCTTTATAGTTGCTAGCGAACTACTCTCTCCTTCGGCAGGTACGAAATTCCCTTGTTCGTCTTTAACGTATTTTATCGACTCATCTCCTGGCTTCACTACCTCTACCTCGTCATTGAAAGCATTGTGACGATATAGATAAACTCCCAATGATTTATTCTTGTAAAATACTTCTCCTTCGGCAAAGTTCTCATTAATATAGGGGGATCCAACCGTGGGTAAATCATTACCGTAAGCGCGAGTCTTTCTCATTTGGGCAAATACTGCCCCTTCGGTTGCTGAGCCACTAAAGTTTTCTAAATTAATCTGAGCACTAATTGTAATAGGAAATATTAGTGTGATGAAGAATGGTAAAATCTTTTTCATAACTGCAAAGATAGTCATCCTTATTATATAAAAAAGAAAAGCCCGGTGTTTACACCGGGCTTTTACAGTCTTTGAAAGGATAGGTTTTTATCTTTTCGTAAATCGATATACAGCTTGAGTTGTAGATCTTCCGCAATCTTCGATAGGGTTATCAGAAATTGCTAGTGTAAATGATCCATCATCAGACGGATTGAATACACCGTTCGGGCCATCTGGAGGAGCAATACCAAGGTTAGTACTACACCCTAATCCAATTAGTTGCTCTCCCATAACTACTACTTCACCACATACTAAGTCAAGTTGAAATGTGTATGGACCAAATCCGTATACTTCAAGGTATCCAATGCTTAAACTTCTACCTGTATTAGAAGTTGCGGTCAAAGTACCTATCTCTCCCAGTCCATTTACACCTTCACCAAGGTATGAACTTGCTCCGGAAATAATCTCTACATCGTATTCACCTACCATGAATCCATCAGCTACTTTACAAACAGCGTTTGAAGTTACTTGATAAGGTGATGAGTACCATCCACCAACAGCAGCGATATTTCCATTTGCATCTGAATTAGTAAATGTTTGACCTGAGGTTGTGTTCAGAGTAAAGTCTAAAACAAATTGATCGCCTGCTGCTACTTCATCAATGGTAAGCCCTGCCGCAGCAAGTGCCCCAGATAATTGATAATTGAAGGTAGCTCTTGGTAATCCGAATGGAGTTCCATTAGCGTCCCAACCGGTCATTTGTCCGAAAGGAATATTAGCTTGAGAGTTTCCATTCCCGTTTTTATCAACAAAAGAAAGAGTAACATCTACACTTTGGATGTTTGATGCTAAGCTTCCTTCTCCATCTTGATATTCTAAAACCACGCTTATACCCGAATTTACATCAAAAAGATCCAGTAAACCTGTAACGGATACTTGTCTGAGAATAGCTCCATTTTGAGTATTCTCGAATACATAATCAATTACCTTTTCTTCTGTTTCGCAGGCTAGAAAAAGACTTGATGACAGTACTATCCCAAGTATTAAAATTAATTTTCTCATTTTTCGAATCTTTTAAACTCCATATAATAGGAGTTGGTTAAATAGCCGGCCCATTTTTCAGGACCGGCTTTTATTATTGTACTGGTTCGTTACACAAGTTAAGTGCAAGGTTTCCAGCAGCAGTACCTGGACCGTATTCTCCAACTACATTACCAGATGGCGATGTAATTTTGATCGAGATTTCTGCGTACGCATCACCAGGGAAGTACCAATCAACTAAACCGATTCCGGCAGGAATCTCGATAGTTGCAGTAGCTTCATAATCTTCTGGGATACAGTCATAGGTAGAATCAGCATATGGGCTACATAAGCCTACTTCAGCAAAAACAGTTCCATCAGCCTTGATTACCTGAAGACCAGGTCCTCCTGATGCATTTGAAGTTTGCCATCCATCACCATAAGAATCAGACATTTCGATTGTCCAAGTTCCTGGCGTTGGAGGTAGGATACATACTACTGATGAAGTAAGCGCGTATGGAGAAGAGTACCATCCACCGACTGCACCAATATTACCATTAGCATCACCAGGGCCATATGAACGTCCATCTGTTAGGTTTGCCGTGAAACCTAATTGGAAGCGGTCACCACCAGTGATATCGTTTGCTGTCATTCCTAATGCAGCTAATGCTTCACCTAAGGTATAAGAATAACTTGTATTAGGGTTTCCAAATTCACCAGTTCCCATTTGGTCTGGTGTTACGGTAGTAAGGGCAACAGGGCCTTTATTACCTGCCACACCAGTATATGATATAGAAAAGTCAATGCTTTGAAGTAATTCAGTTGCTTGACCACCATATTCAATAGTTACTGACGCTGAAGACGAGGTATCACCTTTATTAATTGAAGTCCCTGAGAAATCAGTGATTCTAAGGAATGCACCGTTTTGGGTGTTTTCAAATACAAAGTCGATAACCTTTTCCTCACTCTCACAGGATACGATTAAAACCGCAAGGAGAGTATATGCAAGGGATTTAAATATATTTTTCATATTCATCTACTAGTATAATGAAGTTGAACCATTATCCCAGAACACTGTTTGTGTAACATCTGGCTTCTGATTAACAGAAGAGTTAGTGTTTACAAAGTTTGATGGATACCACATAGAGCGGATGAATGCTCCTGGATCTGGCTCTAGGTTTGGCTGTAAATTATTAGGATACCCTGTTCTTCTGTAGAAGTTGTAAGCATCATTCCCGTTCCCGTAAAGAGATACAAAGAATTCTTGTCCTAATACATTCCATCCACCAGTTGGGTCAGCATCGAATGCTGCTTCGATAGAACTTGCGTGTAAGCTAACATCATCAGCAGATGGAGCTGCAGAAAGGTCTCCAGTTGAGTCTAAAGCACCGAATGCCATTACTTTCTCAACACTATCAGCTAGACCAGCTAACATATGTGTTTTAGCAGTAGCTGCATCACCTGAAGCTAAAGCAACTTCAGCTTGCCAGAAATGAACACTTGAAGATAGGAGGATTGGTGTAATACCATTTCCACCTGCTCCTGCACCAAGACCTAGTGGGTCAAAGCGAGAATCATCAAATGCACCCCCTGCTGGATAAACACCTACTAGGGTACGTAAGAATCCATCTGGCGGAATACCTTCATCGTTACCGTGATCTCTTCCCCAGAATCCATTTGGAAGTCCACAGAATGGATACCCATCATAGTGTGCTGGAGCCGTTTGAAGTGAACACTGAAGTGTTTCAAGTGCAGGATCAGAACCGTCTTGACCTGGAGTCACTGCATTTTGACGGTAAAAGAAATATCTAGTTCTAGGGTCATCGTTGTTGTCCATATAAGACATTAACGAAATAGAACGATAGTTTCCACCACCACTCACTGTATAATCAGCAGAGTATGCAGGGTGACGAGTATCTGGCTGTACTTGGTTAGTTCCGTAAGTAAACTGCATATCATCTGCAACAGAAGAGATGTAGTTTCCACTTGCAATGATTGAACCAAAACCTGAATCGATACCACCATCGTGAACACGAGTAGTAGCATACATTTTAAGTTTAAGCGTGTTTGCGGCTTTCACCCAAGCTGAAGCGTCCCCATCATAAAAGAAATCATTTTGAGGTGCTGGTCCACCAGCATTGAAATCAGCGATTGCTGAGTCTAGCATTGCGTGAGCTGCTGCATAGATATCCGCTCCACTGTCAACACTTGGGTTGAAGTTTTCACCACCAAGGTTAGCCTCTGAGTAAGGAACATCTCCGAAGTAGTCAACAAGAGTTACCAATGCGTAAGCTTTGATGAATTTACCAATACCTGAGTGGTAGGTAAGTCCACCTTCTGAAGCTAGAGCTTCCATCGCTTTGATATCTTCTAAAATTCCCGCATACGCAGTTGACCAAGTTCCTTGGAAGCTTGATGGCTGGTATACATTAACATAGTTCTTGCCGAACATGTATTCGATACGTGTTAGTTCGGCTCCAATATTTCCTACACCTTGAACCATACCTCTGAAGCTCAGTTGTATTTGGTTTAATAGGAAATCTGGACTCGCTTGATCTGCAGATAACGCATTCGGGTTAGTTCTTAGATCAAGCTCAGTTGTCTCACACGATTGGAAACTTAAAGCTCCCGCAATCGCAACGACACCTAATACTTTAAAATAATTTTTCATAATAATTGTAACTAAATGTTATTGTTAGAAAGAAGCTTTGATACTGAATCCGTAACGTCTTGAAGATGGTCCGTTTAAGTAATCAAATCCTTGACCGTTACCAATACCTAAACCAGCTACGTTAGGGTCAAAATTAGTACTCTCTGGAACATTAAATGCTTTGTACCATAGGTTGAAGCCTGAAAGTGTGAAGCTTAATGTGCCGAATGGAGTATTTTCTAATACGCTTTGTGGAAGTGTATAACCTAATGATACTTCTTGTAGTCTTAGGTTAGTCGCATCGTAAACGTTTAACTCTTCAGGTCCAAAAAGAACATTTGAAAAGTAGTAGTCAGAGTTGTTAATCTGCACGTTGTTTGCAGTTCCGTCAGGACCTACACCAGGAATAATAAATGATTTCTCACGATCAACAGTGTCTTCAACAAGACCACGACCAAGAAGTGTAGAAACAGTCGCTGTGTGGATGTCTCCTCCTTGTTGGTGGTTGAATAAGAAGTTGAAGTTTAATCCTTTATATCTCAAAGTGTTTCCAACGTTTAAGATGAAATCTGGAGTTGGATTACCGATAATCGGTAAACGGTTGTTTTCGTCGTTCTCTTCAGAGATGTAATAACCTCCTGAATTTACCTTGAATGCACCGTTTTCGTCACGTGCTACTCGAGATCCTACGATAACACCTAGTTGCTCGCCTTTAATAGCCGCATTACCTAGGTTAGAGAATCCTGCATAAACAATAATGTCAGTGTCCTCTCCTAAATCAGTTACTGTTGACTGATTCTTGTTGAAGTTTGCATTGATATCCCAGCTTAAACCACTTCCTTCGTTACGGATTACATTAAGGTTAGCATCGATTTCGATACCGTCACCTTGAATCTCCCCAACGTTAGTTTGGATAGTTGTACCCCCAGTAGATGGGTCAAGTGGTTTATTAACGATAAGGTTTTCAGTAATTCTCTTATAGACAGAAACATCAAGTGATAATCTTCTGTCGAAAAGAAGCGCTTCAATACCTCCTTCAAATTCACGGTAAAGCTCAGGTAAGATACCTGGGTTTGCAACCTGATTTGATACAGAGTTAGTTACAACCGTTGCTCCATCACCATTGATGAAAGCCTGAGTATCGATTGAAAGGTTTACAGATGTTGGGAAACCACTAGCGAAACCTGCTGATTCTCCATATCCTCCACGAACTTTAAGGTTGTTTAACCAGTTGCTCTTAAGATCAGCAAACGCATTGGTCGGGATGAAAGAGAAAGATCCTCCTTTATAGAAAAGAGAACGGTTTTCAACAGACTGGTTTGATACCCAATCGTTACGACCATTAAGTGTCACGTAAAGGAATTTCTTATATCCAAAGTCTGCTTGCGCATATGCTCCTAACACGTTTTTAAACGTAGTGAATTGAATCTCATCCTGTAGGTCGAAGTTGAAGTGACGTAAAACGCCAAATACGTTTTGACCTGAAGATGCAACCCCTTGACGATCATAGTAAGTGTAACGTGAAGTTGCACCAACGTTGAAAGTCATATCAAGATCTTCTGATAAATCGTAATCACCGTTAAGAATTAACGAGTGATCCCAAATAGTGTTGTTGTTATCCCAAGTTTCATAAAGACCAGAAACTGTTCTAGCACCACCACCTACACCACCTTTGTTTTGGTAGTTTACATTTCTTTCATTGTAGAAATCGTAACCAACACGGTAAAGGAAGTTCAGGTTATCATTAAGATCATATGACATGTTTAAAGAACCGAAAGTACGGTTGGTGTCTTGGATATTCGCTGCGTTAGCAACTGTCCATAATGGGTGCTGAATACTGTTGTTCTGACGATAGTAAACCGATCCACCTGTAATAGGGTTTTGGAAAGGAAGACCCATTAGATCCACTGAGCGTGGTGTAAAGAATAGGTGACCAAAAACTGATGAACCTGAACCGAATGATCCGTTACCTGTTGATGCGGCAACTGGTGGAGATTTGAATCGTGTTCTTGAGTAGTTCATCGTTCCACTAACTGTAAAGTTGTTAGTAAGTTGAGCACGACCACCCACAGACATGTTGTTTCTAAGAAGTTTATTACCAGGGGTAAATCCTTCGTCTTCTAGGTGACCAAAAGAAACGTTGTAGGATACTTTACCATCCGCTGAAGAACCTCCAGCTTGTAGTGAAGTGTTAGCAACGGTACCTGTTTGGAAAAATTCTCCAACAGAGTTGTAAGGTTGCCACTTATATCTAGCTCCATTGAATTCTGGGAAAGCTGCAGGCACACCTGTCGCACTTGACGCTGTTGAATACGGGTGAAGGATAGTTCCGTCATCTGTATTTAAGCCGTAAGCAGAAGGGAAGTTAGAAGCATTTCCATAACCAGTTGAACCTTCTTTTCTGAATGAAGGACCCCAGTTAGAGAAGAACCAACCAAACTTTTGATCGAATCCATTCCCGTACTCATCTTGATAATCAGGCATAGAAGCGATTTCGTTCATGAAGTAAGATTGCGTCACCGTGATCTCGTTTTTCTTACGAGTAGCACCGGCAGCTCCTGCCTTAGTAGTAATTAGGATTACCCCGTTTTTACCAGCTTCACCATATAAAGTAGCAGCAGATAGACCTTTAAGGACTTGAACATCAGCAATAGAGTTCGGATCTAGATCTAAGAAACGGCTTGAACCATTGTTACCATTAACGAATGAACCACCAGCATTTGTATCAGATGCGAAAGGCACACCATCTACAATGAACAAAGGTTGGTTGTTCTGGCTGAATGATTGGTAACCACGAATAACAATGTTCGTACCTGAACCTGAAACACCACTTTGAGAAGTAATGTTTACCCCAGAAGCTTTACCTCTAAGGATACGTCCAACGTCACCTTCAGTTCTTTGCTCAAGTTGCTCTTCACCAACCGAAGATACAGCGTAACCAAGCGCTTGTTTCTCACGCTTGATACCCTGAGCGGTAACAACTACTTCTTCTAATGCTTGTGCATCCTCTTCCATTTGCACGTTGTACGTGTCGGCAGCACCAACAGTAACACGCGCTTCTTTTTGACCGATGTAAGTAAATACTAACACCTGACCATTGGATGCGGAAATCGAATAATTTCCATCAAAGTCTGTTTGAGTACCGTTAACCGTACCATCCACAACGATGTTCACCCCAGGAAGAGGTAACCCGTCTGAATCAGTAACCGTACCTGAAACCGTCTTTGACTGTGCAAAAGAAACTTGCACAACTAACGCTAAAAGAAGCGTCAAGATTCCATTAAGTTTTGTTTTCATTTTTAAGTTATTTGAATTAGCGAACTGCTAAAATCTAAAAATTATGTTAACATTCCAAAGAGAACTATATAATATGTACAGATTTCTTTCATTTTTTGTTGAAACAATAATTCTGTAACAAGCATTTTTTTGTTTTAATAGTTTTTACACTCATCTGTCATTAACTATTAAATCTGCTATAAAATAATCATCTGTATTGTTTGGTTTTTGATCAGTCGAGTCAATAGAATTTAGTGCGTTGGGTAGCCTCAATGACATTATATATGTAATAACGTATAACAGGCTAAAATCGAACCTTAGCTTTCAGAGCTTAATAGTTGGGAAATCAAGATAATTTCAAAATTCTTTTGCTTCGATTTGATTTTCAATAATTAATGAATACATTTGCAGCCCTAAAAATTAGGAGTAAACTAGAAGAATGCCAACAATTTCACAATTAGTAAGAAAAGGTAGACACTCGATTGCCAAGAAGAGCAAATCGGCTGCTTTGGATTCTTGTCCCCAACGTAGAGGTGTGTGTACACGTGTGTACACTACCACGCCAAAGAAACCTAACTCAGCAATGAGAAAGGTGGCTAGGGTAAGATTAACCAACGGAAAAGAGGTTAACGCGTACATTCCAGGAGAGGGACACAATCTCCAAGAGCACTCGATAGTATTGGTACGAGGTGGACGTGTTAAGGACTTACCTGGAGTTCGTTATCACATTGTTAGAGGAGCCCTTGACACCGCTGGTGTTCAGGGTCGTACACAACGACGTTCAAAATACGGCGCAAAGCGTCCTAAAAAGTAGTTCTGAAAAGACGCAAGTACGATGAGAAAAAGACAAGCAAAAAAACGTCCGATCCTTCCAGATCCTAAATTTGGAGATCAATTAGTTACACGTTTCGTAAATATGATGATGTGGGATGGTAAGAAATCTGTTGCCTTCCGCATTTTTTACGATGCAATCGATATTGTAGATCAGAAAAAGACAGACGAAGAAAAATCAGCACTAGAACTTTGGAAAGATGCCTTATCTAATGTGATGCCTCACGTAGAAGTACGTAGCCGTCGTGTGGGTGGAGCTACTTTTCAGATTCCTATGCCTATTCGTCCTGATCGCAAAATTTCTACTGCTATGAAGTGGTTGATCGGTTACGCAAGAAAGCGTAACGAAAAGTCAATGGCTCAAAAATTAGCTTCTGAAATTCTTGCTGCTGCCAAAGAAGAAGGTGCTGCAGTTAAGAAGCGTATGGATACTCATAAAATGGCTGAGGCTAACAAAGCGTTCTCACACTTTAGATTCTAATCTGACATGGCAAGAGATTTAAAATTCACTAGAAACATTGGTATTGCTGCTCACATTGATGCAGGTAAAACAACTACCACTGAGCGTATATTATTTTATACTGGAGTAAGTCACAAGATTGGTGAAGTTCACGATGGTGCTGCCACCATGGACTGGATGGAGCAAGAGCAGGAGAGAGGAATTACGATTACTTCTGCTGCCACTACTTGTACTTGGAATTTCCCAACAGAGAATGGTCAGCTTACTGACGAGTCGAAAGGTTATCACTTCAACATTATCGATACTCCCGGTCACGTTGACTTTACTGTTGAGGTGAACCGTTCGCTTCGTGTATTAGATGGTCTTGTGTTCTTGTTTAGCGCGGTTGACGGTGTAGAGCCTCAATCAGAGACTAACTGGAGACTGGCTGATAACTACAAAGTGCCTCGTATGGGGTTTGTTAATAAAATGGACCGCCAGGGTTCTAACTTTTTAGCAGTTTGTACCCAGGTTCGCGAGATGCTAAAGTCCAATGCTGTGCCGATCGTTTTACCGATTGGTGAAGAAGCTGATTTTAGAGGTATTGTTGACTTAGTTAAGAATCGTGCGATTGTATGGCATGATGATAATTTCGGATCAACCTTTGACGTCATCGATATCCCTGCCGATATGGAAGACGAAGTTCGTCAATACCGTGCAGAGCTTATTGAAGCTGTTGCTGAGTATGATGAAAACTTAATGGAGAAATTCTTCGAAGACGAAGATTCTATCACAGAAGAAGAGGTACATGCTGCGCTTCGTGCTGCCGTTATGGACATGAGCATCATCCCAATGGTTTGTGGTTCTTCATTCAA
>JAAZVY010000059.1 GCA_018623195.1 Flavobacteriaceae bacterium
TTCTCCATCGATAAAATCAAATCCAGCCTCTCGAATTCCCTTTTTGAAATAAGCAGTGTTGTCGGCTAATTGATCTCTTAGCGAAGTGTCTTTTCGAAGTAATTCAAATACCTTAATTGAAGCACCTACAATTGCAGGGGCAAGAGAATTTGAGAATAAATAGGGTCTAGAGCGTTGACGAAGAATTTCGATGACCTCTTTTTTACCTGTGGTGTATCCGCCCATGGCTCCACCCAGTGCCTTACCTAAGGTTCCGGTAATAATGTCTACTCGACCCAAGACGTTTTTGGCTTCAGGAGTTCCCAGCCCTGAATGACCGATAAAACCAGCAGAGTGACACTCGTCTATCGCGACTAGAGCCCCGTATTTTTCTGCAAGATCACAGAGCTTGTCAAGTGGAGCAACTAAACCATCCATAGAGAAAACCCCGTCGGTTATAATGAGAAGGTTTCGAGCTCCAGCCTCGGTAGCTTCTTTCAATTTTGTTTCGAGATCCTCCATATTATTATTCTCGTATCGATAGCGCATGGCTTTACAAAGTCGAATACCATCGATAATAGATGCGTGATTAAGGCTATCAGAAATGATGGCATCCTCGGGTCCTAATAGTGGCTCGAATAACCCTCCATTAGCATCAAAAGCAGCTGCGTAGAGAATGGTGTCCTCGGTGTGGTAGAATTTAGCAATCTCTGACTCGAGTTGTTTGTGAATGTCCTGGGTACCGCAGATAAAACGAACAGAGGACATTCCAAATCCGTGAGAATCTAAAGTGTCTTTGGCCGCCTGAATTACCTCTGGATGCGCAGACAGGCCTAGGTAATTATTGGCGCAAAAATTAAGCACCTTGTCCCCGTTTTCTAAAGTGATCTCAGCTCCTTGAGGAGAGGCGATAATGCGCTCAGATTTAAACAACCCCTCTGCTTTTAGTTCTTCAAGGGTAGTGGTGAGTTGATTTCTAAACGATTCGGTATACATAGCAATGAAATAGTTTTATCAGAATTGAATAATTTCTAGGTCTTCAGCCGAACTTCTAAGATAGACAATGATTTTCTTGAATGAATAATTCTCTCCCGCATTAATGATCTCAGAAATCAGCGATTCATACTGATCGAGCTGCTTTCGGTGTTCGTCCTTTTTCTGTCCGGTCTTGTAGTCGATAATGGTGCAGCTATCCTCTTCAAATACTACGCGATCTGGAATAGATACGTTGCCCTCTTTATCTATTAAAACCCCTTCGTTTTTTGCATTTAAGCCTGGCTGATAATAGGCTGATAACTGCTGGTGATTAAGAATGTTATTGGCATTATTGAAGCACCACTCCCTAAGGTCATCGGGAATCTTCCAAGACGGTTGCGAGTTCAGATTAATGAGATCGTCTTCGCTGTGAACTTCTTCCATGAAGCTATGAAATGCGTTGCCCAATCGCTGCTCTTCACTTTCTGAAATTTGGGAAACGACCTTAACAAGGCCTTCTCGAACGAGGCTAAAGGGTTGAAAATTTAAGGCCATTGACTCATCAAGGGCCTGACTAGCATTCTTTTTTTCTTCTAATTCGCCAGTGATGAAATAAGACATGCCTCGTTCAAATTTGAGATAGTGGCGCTCAAGGCTATCCGCAAAAAGAGTAGAAAATTTCATTACATCTGAGGAATCGTCGGGCTCGGTATAAATAAACAGTCCTTTTTCGGCCCTTGTAAGTGCTACATAAAGTAGGTTGATTTCGTCGAGTAGCGACTCTGCTTCTTCTAACTGATAAGCCTGATCAGCGTCTTCTCTGATTGGAGTTAACTCCTTTTTTAGTGGTAAAAGCATCTTCTCCCGGCCTGTGGCATCTGAGACGTCTAGCCAAGCTTGTGGTTGATTGAGTTTGCCTCTGCGTTGCCACGCAAATGGAAAGAACACTACCTCAAATTCAAGTCCTTTAGATTTGTGAATAGTGACGATTTGTACCGCATTTAAGTGTTCGGGTAGCTGGAGCGATTTGTCACTTATTTTATTCCAATATTCGAGGGTACCAGAAAGTGTCGTAATCGATTTTAGCTGTAGGGCGTAGAGCTCTTCTAGAAAGGCGCCAACATAGGCCGTATCTTCCTTGGTCATGGATAGCGTAGTTGCAAGGGTCGAACAAAACGCGTGCGCAGTGGCTGTTTTCAGTTCTTCGATTTTAATCCCATGAGCGCGTAAATAGTTTTCATAGCCTTTCGATTGATTAAAGCCTTGCAAAGCTTGTTTTAACGCTTGGTGTTGATCGGTGGTTTCTTTTTCGATGAATCGAGCTAAATCAAAGGCAGCATCACCATTTTTTGTGTCGACAAAATAACGCATCGCCGCTACAAGAGCTTGCACGGCAGAATTTGCGCCTAATTTTAAAACATCCGCTGACACAAATGGGATGGGAGGTTCCTGAGCGCTCAAATACTCGATCACTTTTGCACCTTCCTTATGAGTAGATACGAGAATCGCAAAGTCTTTGTATCGATAGCCTTTATCAAGGCAGTGTTGAATATCATCAGACAAGCCGTCGAGATTATCTAATGATTTCGAATCGCCCTTTTCATTGAATCGGATAGAAACGAGCCCTTTTCCTGTTTTATTTTCTGGTATCTCTTGGGCGGATGTGTCTCGATAAAGCGTCTGATGTTCGTTCAATAGCAATCGATCTGAAAGGGCTGTAAACAGACGATTGTTGAATTGTATGATCCCTCCTGAACTACGGTAGTTGGTCGACAAGTTGATTACTTCAGCCGGTACATTAAAAGGGTTATTTCTTGACTGAGCAATATCTAAGAATTGACTAACAGCGCCTCCTCGCCATCGATAAATAGCTTGTTTGGCGTCTCCAACGATAAAAACCAATCCGCGATCTTCTTGGTAGGCATTTTCTGCAGCCAACGACAACAAAGGTTGAAGATTGCTCCACTGTAAGCGTGAGGTGTCTTGAAATTCATCGATAAAAAACGACTCATAGCGTTCCCCGAGACGTTCATAGATGTAGGGAGCAGGCTGATCGGCTATGGCATTGCTGATCAATCGATTAAATTCGGCTATCGGAAGTAGCTTTCTCTCATTTAATACCGATTGGTATAATTCTGATATTTCTTTCAAAAGCGCATAAGGACCTACTTGTGCATCGATGAGTTGTAGACGCTTTAGTTCAAAGAGTTTATTCTGAAGATTTGGATACTCTATTTCTAGTGTCTGTAGAACCTGAGCATCAAAGGTTTTATTCTTTAAGGTAGCCGAACCATTATTCAGTGCCTTAGTATTGGTATCATTGTAAAGTTTGGTCACTTCTAGCGAACCTTCGATCATGGTTTTAAGATGATCAATAATGGTTTTTTTGTAAGGTTCTCCTTCCTGATCATTCAGAATAAGCTCAAGCAACTCCTGGGCCTTTTTTTGAACGGCTTTTTTATGAGCTTCGATTTTTGATGATAACTCTTTTCTCAAAGGCTGAATTTCAGACTGGTTGATGGGGTTTTTTTCAAAAATCGCTGTGTTCCCCTCTTTAAGGAGAATGTCTTTACTAGCGCCAAGAAGGGTATAGCCAATATCCCAGCTCTTACCCTCTGAGATCTTTTCACGAATGAGCCGAAGCAGTATCTCTTCAATAGCAGAGGACTTCTCCACTCCCTCGATCAATAATTCTATAGCTTCCTTTAGATTTTCTTCGGGATCTAGGGTAACCTCAAACCCTGGGTTTAAATCAAGATCTAGCGTGAAACTCCGAATGATTCGATGGGTGAATGTGTCAATGGTGGTCAATTCAAAATTCGAATAATTATGTAGTAGTTCACCGAGGATAGATTGCGCCTTTTTTCTAATCAGGGATTCGCTCTGATTGAGTTCTTTACTTAGGTCTTTAAGAAGCTGTTCTTTGGTGTTATCCTTTTTCAGTGAAGGATCAGAAAAGTACCAAAGACTTTGTAAAATTCGATCCTTCATTTCGGCCACCGCCTTATTGGTGAAAGTAATGGCTAATAACTTGCGAAACGGTCGTTGCTCCCTAGACTCAAATAATTTTTTGAGGTAGGTTTTTGAAAGCGTGTAGGTCTTACCTGAACCTGCAGCGGCGTTGTAAAAAAGGAATGAAGACTGAGCTAACATGGGCTTAATGCAAATTAAACAACTTCGGCGTATATTCGTAGTGGTATTAATTTAAAATGAGATTGCTATGGCTTTTGAACTACCAGAATTACCTTACGCTCACGATGCACTAGAACCGCACATTGACACAAAGACGATGCAAATTCACCATGGAAAGCACCATGCTGGATACACCGCTAAACTAAACGCAGCAGTTGCTGGAACTGATTTAGAGGGTAAGTCTATTGTAGAAATTTTACGAGATTTAGACATGAGCAATGGAGGTCTTCGTAACAACGGAGGCGGATATTTTAACCACAACCTTTTTTGGGAAGTAATGTCGCCTAACGGTGGTGGTACACCAGAAGGAGAATTAGCTTCGGCAATCAACGATGCCTTCGGATCGTTTGAGGCTTTCAAAGATGCTTTTTCTGCTGCTGCAGCTACTCAATTCGGATCTGGATGGGCTTGGTTATGTGTAAACAAGGAGGGAAAACTAGAGGTTTGCTCAACTCCAAACCAAGACAACCCATTGATGCCAGGTGTAAATTGTGAAGGAACTCCAATCCTTGGATTAGATGTTTGGGAGCACGCTTATTACCTCAACTATCAAAATAGACGCCCTGATTATATCGAAGCGTTCTTCAATGTAATTAATTGGGAGAAAGTAGCTTCTTTGTATTGGAGTGCTGCTGTTGACAAGAAAGCGTAATTGTTACGTTAATTTCTAAAACTAAAAACGCCCTCCTTGGAGGGCGTTTTCATTAATATGCTCTTTCGCGTTTTCCTTCGTAGAAATTGATGAAGGCGCGGTTGACGACTTTGTTTCCGCCTGGTGTTGGGTAATTTCCGGTAAAATACCAATCCCCTTTGTTTTTAGGACAGGCTCTGTGAAGCTCTTCGATTTTTTGAAAGATGATTTCAACAGGGGCCCCCATACCTTCAGGAATGAGTAGTTCAGCGATTTTCTTTGAAACTTCTTCGTCTGTAAACGGTTCGTAAAGCCTTTGTACATGATTTACGATATCCTTCTTGTCTAGCTTGGCACTTGACAGGCAGTCGTTGTAGATGTCATCGATAATCGATTCTGTACCTCGGTCTTTATGAAGCGCTACTGCCGCTCTAAAGGCAATAAAGTCTTCTAATCGGGCCATATCGATTCCGTAGCAGTCAGGGTAACGTATTTGTGGGGCTGAAGAAACAACGACAATCTTTTTAGGATGCAGGCGGTCAAGCATTCTAAGTATCGACTTCTTAAGCGTGGTACCTCGAACAATACTGTCATCAATGATGACCAGATGATCGGTTTCTTTTACCGAACCGTAAGAGATGTCGTAAACGTGAGCCACTAAGTCATCACGACTACTATCCTGAGTAATAAAGGTTCTGAGCTTTGCATCTTTGATAGCAACCTTTTCTATTCTAGGTCTCACATTGAGAATTTCATTCAATTCTTTCTCACTCATTCGCGTCTTTCTCGACAAGATTTGCTCTTGTTTCAATCGATTCATATGAGTTTGTGCCTCTCCAATAAGTCCCATAAACGAAATTTCAGCCGTATTTGGGATGTAAGAGAATACAGAATTCTGGATATCTCCATCGATGGCTTTTAATACCTCAGGAAAAACGTATCGCCCTAAGGCCTTTCGTTCTTGGTAAATTTCCTTGTCGCTTCCTCTCGAGAAATAGATTCGTTCAAAAGAACAAGCCTTTTTTTCTAGAGGTTCAAGAATTTGAGAGGTAAAATGCTCCCCTGATTTTTTTATGATCAATGCTTCCCCTGGCTCAATCTCTGTGATTGATTCGAAAGGAACATTAAATACGGTTTGTATGGCCGGACGCTCTGAGGCTACCACCACGATTTCGTCATCCGCGTATTTATAAGCCGGACGTATCCCCGCTGGGTCTCTAAGAACAAAGGCATCTCCGTGACCGATAAGACCTGCCATTGCATATCCTCCATCCCAATTTTTTGCAGATTTTCTTAGGATTCTGGCAACATCTAACCGTTGTGCGATGATCTCAGAAGCAGCCTGCTTGTCATAGCCTTCTTTTTTCGCCTCTTTATAGTGTTTCGCTACGGCGTCATCTAAGAAATGACCAATACGCTCCATAACCGTAACCGTATCTGCCATGGCTTTCGGATGCTGCCCAATTTGAACTAATTCTTCAAAGAGTTCTTGAACGTTGGTCATATTGAAGTTTCCTGCAACGATTAAATTGCGGTGCATCCAATTGTTCTGACGTAGAAAAGGATGGACGCTTTCAATACTATTTTTACCGAAGGTCCCGTAACGAACATGGCCTAACATTAATTCTCCGAGGTAGGGAACATTCTTCTTTAGATAGTCTAAGTCTTTTGCCTGTTCTCCTGCTTTTTCTAACTCACTCGCTATGCGACCATTGATCTGGTCGAAAATATCTTGTATCGGTTGTTTCTGTGCTGATCGAACACGTGCGATATAGCGTTCCCCCGGGTTCATATCAAACTTGATTGCGGCAAGACCAGCACCATCTTGTCCTCGATTGTGCTGCTTCTCCATCATCAAATACATCTTGCTTATCCCATAGAAAGGGGTACCGTATTTTTCTTGATAATAGCTAAGCGGTTTTAGTAGTCTTACAAGGGCAATTCCGCATTCGTGTTTGATAGCGTCACTCATAATGAGGGTTAGTCAAGTTCTACAGTAAAGTGAGTTAGGTCTTTAAAGCTTTGAAGGCGTTTTTTCGCCTCTTCGCTGGTTAAGGTCTCCATGCGTTCAGTTCCTAGTTCTTCAACGCAGAATGAGGCAAGGTTTGCACCATGAATCAGCGCATTTTTTAATCGGTCAAAAGAAATGTGTCTTGAAGCGGCGATATAACCGGCTAATCCGCCAGCGAAGGTATCTCCTGCTCCAGTCGGATCAAATACTTCTTCAAGCGGAAGCGCAGGTGCAAAGAACACCTGATCTTTCTGAAATAAAAGGGCTCCGTGTTCCCCCTTTTTGATGATCACATATTTAGGACCCTTAGCTAGAATGGCTTCTGCAGCCTTTACTAGAGAGAATTCTCCTGATAATTGACGCGCCTCTTCGTCGTTAATGGCTAAAACATCGATTCGCCCTAAAACGGTTTCGAGTTGTCCCGGAGTATTCTCGATCCAATAATTCATGGTATCCAGAATCACTAGATTGGGACGTTTCTTCATTTGATCAAGAACACTGATCTGAATAGCGGGATGCAGGTTTCCTAATAAAAGAATCTCTGCCTCTTGAAAACTCTCAGGTACCACCGGAGAAAAATCAGCAAGCGTATTTAAATCAGTGACTAAGGTATCACGAGTATTCATGTCGTTGTGATAGCGTCCTGACCAAAAAAACGTCTTACCGCCTTTTACAATCTCTACTCCTGAAAGATCTACTTGACGATCGGTCATTAAA
>JAAZVY010000024.1 GCA_018623195.1 Flavobacteriaceae bacterium
GATGAATTGATGATTAATGTTGGTGATATGCTTTCTCGTTTAACCAACAACCGTTTAAAATCAACCATTCATCGCGTGGTTAATCCCGATGAGGATATCGTTAATGAGTCAAGATACTCTATTCCATTTTTCATGCATCCAAAGAGAGAAATGCCACTTAATTGTTTGGAATCTTGCGTAAATGACCATTTACCTAAGCAGTTCGAAGATTGTACTGCTGGTGAGTATCTCGATGAGCGATTGAGAGAATTGGGCTTACTAAAATAAATATCCAATGGATTTAGCTGACGCATTAAGAAATGCTTTTCCAGATCACGAACCTGAAGAAACAGTAGCGTCGAGCGAAGAAAAATCGTTTGACTTTTATGTGCATACGACCCCTACGCTACAATGTTGCTACGAGAAGCGCAAAGGGAAAGCGACTACAGTGATTAAATCGTACCAAGGAACTCCAGCTGACTTCAAGAAGTTAGCGAGTGCCATTAAAAAGAAGTTCAATATCGGAGGTGGTATTAAGTCTGAGGATATTGTTATTCAAGGCGATTACAGAGAGGTAATCATGAGCTTTTTAAAAGAGTGTGGGTTCACGGTTAAACGTGTTGGAGGGTAAACTCCAATGGATCACCTTCTTATTTTTCTCCTTTAAATAATTGTTTGCTTTTTCGAAGTGTCGGTTACCAAACCACAATCCCCTATTAGCACTAAGTGGTGATGGATGCCCACTTTTAAGTACGTGGTGTTTTTCGTGATCTATCCGCTTTTCTAGAGCTATCGCTGCAGACCCCCACAACATAAAAACTACATTTTCTTTTCTCTGGTTAATGTAATCGATACAATTAAGAGTAAAGTTTTGCCAGCCTAATTTTGAATGGCTATTAGGTACTCCCTTTTGAACGGTTAAGGTTCGATTTAAAAGTAGAACCCCTTGTTCAGCCCATGGTACTAAACTAGGGTTAACTTGGCTCGGATGATTTTCACTTTCAATCAATATGTTTTTAAGTGAAGCCGGTGGTTGGGTACCATTTTTTACCGAAAACGAAAGACCTTCTGCGTGCCCAGGTTGAGGATAAGGGTCTTGCCCAACAATTACCACAGAAAGTTCATTTAAGGAACAGAGTTCGAAAGCTCTTAAAACCTGTTCTTTTGGAGGAAAAACAGAACTTTTTTGATAGGCTAAAATCAAGTCTTTTTCAAGAGATTGAAAGTAATCCTTTTCGAATTCAGCGCTTACGAAGTTATTCCAATCGTTATTCGGTAAGTCAAACATCATTTAAAGATAAGTATTCAACCTATCTTTGTATAAGCTATGAATTCATTATTTAAAAAAGCTTTACAGGATCTCGAATTTGATAAGATTTGTTATCAAGTTTCTGTAAGATGTAATACCGATAAAGGAAAAGAAGTTGCCTATACCATTGAGGTATCCAGTGATTTTCAAACCATCGAAGAGTCTCTGAATAAAACTTCTGAGTATCTCAGTTCTTTTGAAAACGATAATGTTATACCCAATCATGGCTTTGATGCAATCGATAGTGAACTCCGTTTACTAGGCATCGAAAATACCGCTATCGAACCTACTGGATTCAAAAAAATAGCGAGCATTGTTGATCAGGTTAAAGGACATCAAAAATTCTTCAAAAGATTTAAAGAGTACTACCCCACCCTAAACACTCAAACCGAACCTTTAGAGGATCTTTCTTTTTTGAAAAAAGAAATTGATCTTATCGTTGATCGTTTCGGTGAAATCAAAAATACCGCCTCCCCTGCCCTCGCTGATCTGCGAAGACAAATGGCAGAGGTTCGATCAAAAATCAATCAAAGTTTTGGGGCTGCACTATCCTCTGCCTTATCTAATGACTACCTAGATGATATTAAAGAATCTTTTATAGACAACCGACGCGTGCTGGCTGTTAAAGCGACGTATCGCAAGAAAGTAAAAGGTACACTCATGGGATCTTCGAAAACAGGATCGATCGTATACATCGTACCTGAATCTACCCAGCGTTATGTTAGAGAACTCGCTGATTTAGAATATGAGGAAGCCGAAGAAATTAGACGAATCCTTATCGTTTTAACCGATACAATTAGACCTTTTAGGCCAGATCTCATAAAGTTTCAAGATTATCTAGTAGGGATCGATTTGATTGCTGCAAAAGCCAAGTTTGCACGAGATATCAATGGAATAAAACCGCAATTAAACACCAATCGTAGTTTAAAATTAAAGGATGCCTTTCATCCCCTTCTATATCTACAAAACAAACTTGAAAAGAAGGAGACCTTTCCGCAAAGTATCCAACTACATCCAGAAAATAGGATCATTGTAATCTCTGGGCCAAATGCTGGAGGAAAAAGTATTACTCTAAAAACGGTCGGTTTATTGCAATTAATGGTACAAGCTGGAATTCTCATTCCTGTTCATCGCAATAGTACTGTTTGCATCTTCGATCGTTTTTTAACGGATATTGGTGATAATCAATCCATTGAAAATCATTTAAGTACCTATAGTTATCGTCTGAAGAACATGAATCAATTTTTGAAAAAATGTAATGATTCAACTTTGTTTCTTATCGATGAATTCGGTACCGGTTCTGATCCAGAGTTAGGCGGAGCACTTGCTGAGACGTTTTTAGAGACCTTTTATGAGAAAGAATCTTATGGGGTGATTACAACGCACTATTCAAACTTAAAGCTGTTAGCAAATGAACTTGAATGTGCCTCTAATGCGAATATGTTATTTGATAATCGAACCCTTGAACCAACCTATCAATTGATACTTGGAGAAGCGGGTAGTTCATTCACTTTTGAAGTAGCGCAGAAAAACGGAATACCCTACAGTTTGATTAACCGAGCAAAAAAGAAAATTGAAAAAGGAAAGGTGCGTTTTGATGCCACCATTGCTAAACTTCAAAAAGAACGATCGAAAATCACAAAAACAGAGGATCGTTTGAGCAAAGAGGCTCAGAAAGCCTCGGTAGAAAGTGAAAAACTAGAACGATTGAATAGTAAACTCGAAGAAAAGCTTAAATCTTATCAAAAGCTCTACGAGTATCACAGTAAAATGATTCAACTAGGTGAGAAGGTTGATGAGTTATCAGAAAAATATTTTCAGGATCAGAAAAAAAGAAATTTGGTATCCGGTTTTCTTCGATTGGTAGAAACTGAGAATAGTAAGCGTAAAAAGAAGGCTGCACCTGTAATTAAAAAAGAGCGTGTCGAAAAAAAGACACTAACAACAGAAATCAAAAAAGCTGTTGAGACCGTTAAGATTAAAGAAGCTACAAATAAGAAAAAGGCACCAAAGAAAATATTACCTAAACCTGTTGACTTAAAAGTTGGAGATCGTGTAAGGCTTGAGGATAGTCGATCAACAGGTACTATCGACCAAATAGAAAAAGGAATAGCTACCGTAAATTACGGCATGTTTACTACCAAAGCGGCGCTTGAGAAACTGAATAAGGTGTAAGAATTGATGAGATTTCAAGAGAATCGTCATTATGTCTTTTTTGACAGTCATTGCCCTATGTGTTCCAAATGGGCAAGGAAAATTCTCCAGTGGGATACTGATGGCGTTTTTATTTTGATTTCAGCACATTCAACTGTAGCGGCTTCATGGGTTAAAAAGAGAGGAATAGACCCCAGTATATTAAGTGAAACAATTGTCTATCTACAACCGAATGTATTTTGGTGTAAAGAAGGAAATGCGATAAAGAATATTGCAAAAAACTTAAAATCGTTACCCCTACCCTTTTCTTTCATTTTATGGATAACCCCAAAGAAGATAATTGATGGAATCTATCGATTCATATCTCAAAATCGCAAAAAGGAAATAAAGGATTGTGACATGAACTTCGACCGGTCAATAAGAGACCGAATTATTCTCTAAAAAACAGTCGTAAAATTAGTTCACTTCATCCAAGTGGTCATCCCAATTTTTAACCTTAGGATTACCCAGTTTACCTAATGCCTTTGCAACAAGAACAGAAACGGTGGCATCGCCCGTAACATTTACAACCGTTCTGCACATATCTAGAGGACGATCTACTGCAAAAATAAGTGCCAAACCTATTGCTAGTTTGTCGGCTGGAAAGCCCACAGATTCTAGCACGATCACTAACATGACCATTCCTGCTCCAGGTACGGCAGCAGCTCCAATCGATGCTAAAAGTGCTGTAAAAATAATTGTTAATTGATCACCTAATGTTAAATCAAAGCTTAATGCTTGTGCGATGAAAACTGCAGCGATTGCTTGATACAGACTGCTTCCGTCCATATTAATCGTAGCTCCAACGGGTAGGACAAAACTCGCCACTTCCTTATCGACACCAATATGCTCTTCCACACGTTCCATGGTTACTGGGAGCGTAGCGGCACTAGATGAGGTAGAGAATGCTAGTAATTGAGCGGGGCTCATATTTTTGATAAACCAAAGCGGGCTCTTTTTAGCAACTGTTGCTATTACAATAAGATAGAAAACGATCATTAAAAACAAACCTAAAACTACCACACCAGCGTATTTTAATAAAGCTAGAAGTAATTCGGGATCAGAGGAAGAAACAACAACACTTGCCAATAAAGCAAAAACTGCATAAGGCGCAAAAAGCATGATAAGATCTACCATTTTTAACACCACCTCGTTGAGGGAGTCAAAGAAGGATTTAATGGGTTGAGCCGCTTTTTCGCCGATTAACAGCAATGAAATAGCAAATAAAATCGAGAAAAAGATTACTTGAAGCATTAATCCATTATTAGACATCGCATAGAAGATGTTATCAGGAACCATATCTACAATAAACTGCAAAGGACTTGCATCCTTTTGAGCAGATGCAGTGGCAATCTTCGAAGTCACTCCAGAGTCATTTGCGTAGGTTGTTGTCAGTTTTGCAACGGTCTCATCTGAAATTCCAATTCCGGGCTGAAGAATGTTCACTAAACTAAGACCAATCAGTATCGCTACCACTGTAGTAATCATATAGGTAACAAAGGTTCTGATTCCCATATTCTTAAACTTAGAAATGTCTTTCAGATCAGCAATTCCCTTCACCAATGAGGCAAGAATCAGGGGAATAGCAATAAGTTTTAGAAGACGAACAAATATGGTTCCGAATGGTTGAACCCAATCAGAGACAAAGGCAGGTCCAAAATCGAAAAAGGTCATTCCGAACCCAAATAGAAGACCTAATACCAGTCCAAGAACAATTTTCCAGTGTAACGCCATTTTTTAAATTTTTGATAGTTGGTTAAGTAGTAGAAAATCAGCCATAACTAGAGCAGCCATAGCTTCTACAATCGGTACAGCTCTTGGCACCACGCATGGGTCGTGTCTCCCCTTACCATGGGTGTCAGTTAACGATCCATCCCTTGTGAGTGTTTCATAGGGCTGTAAAAGGGTTGCGACAGGTTTGAAAGCAACCTCAAAATAAATATCCATCCCGTTTGAAATTCCCCCTTGAATTCCTCCGCTATAATTCGTCTTGGTGGTGCCATCTTCGTTAAAATAGTCGTTATGCTCACTACCAAGCATGCCTGGAGCATCAAATCCACTTCCATAGGCAAATCCTTTCACCGCATTGATCGAAAGCATTGCAGAACCTAAAGCAGCATGAAGCTTCTGAAAGACAGGCTCCCCTAAGCCAACAGGTACATTTTGAATCACACATTTCACCACCCCACCGATCGTATCTCCCTTTTTCTTTATACTAGAGATTAATTCAATCATTTGATCAGCAGTTTGTGTATCAGGACATCGAACGATATTACTTTCAATAGTCTCGAAATCTAAGGTGCTGTGATCCTTATTTAATTTAATATCGCCTACCTGACTAACGTAGGCAGTTATTTTCATTGGTGAAACAAGCTGTTTAGCAATAGCTCCAGCTACAACTCTAGACACCGTTTCTCTAGCCGAAGATCTTCCACCACCTGTATAGTCCCTAAAACCGTATTTCTGATCGTACACCCAATCGGCATGTGAAGGACGATACGTTTCTTTGATGTGGGAATAATCCTTTGACTTTTGGTTGGTGTTTTTAATTACAAAACCTATTGGTGTACCAGTAGTTTTACCTTCAAATATTCCCGATAAGAACTCGACAGTATCAGGTTCTTTGCGTTGAGTAGTAATTTTAGACTGTCCGGGCTTTCTTCGATCAAGCTCCTTTTGGATGAGTTCAAGATTCAATTCAATGCCAGCCGGACAACCATCGATTACTCCTCCTAAGGCCGGGCCATGGGATTCGCCAAAAGTACTTACTCGAAAATGGTTTCCAAAAGTGTTCGCTGCCATAATTAAACGCTCAAAGATTTACTGCTGCAATAATACTCTGCTTAGGCTTGCCGCTAAAATATATCTACTGAAATCGTGTTAAAAGTTAACAATTTCATATCACACTCTTAGTAATTAAGAAAGGTTGCCCTTTAAAACTGCACTTTAATTTGTATAGTAAATGCCTACTCCTTGAAAAAACGTAAAATTGAAATTGCAGTCATATCGGACACACACCTAGGAACTTACGGTTGTCATGCCGATGAATTATTAACCTACCTAAATAGTATATCTCCGAAAAAACTAATTCTTAATGGGGATATCATTGACATCTGGCAATTTCGAAAACGATACTTTCCGGCCTCTCACATGAAAGTATTGAAGAAGATTATCGGAATGGCTTCAAAAGGTACCGATGTCTACTACATTACCGGAAACCATGATGAAATGCTCAGAAAGTTTTCTGGGAATGCCATGGGAAGACTGAGAATTTTAGACAAACTAGTTCTTGATTTAGACGGAAAAAAGACATGGATTTTTCATGGCGATGTTTTTGATATTTCCATTCAGAATGCAAAATGGCTTGCCAAGTTGGGAGGCTGGGGATACGACCTACTTATCCTGCTTAATAAGTTGATTAACTGGTTTTTATTAAAACTAGGCAAGGAGAAGTATTCACTATCTAAAAAAATCAAAAACAGTGTTAAAGGTGCAGTTAAGTATATTCAAAGTTTTGAAAAAGTAGCTGCAGAATTAGCTATTGATAATGACTACGACTATGTAATCTGTGGCCACATTCATCAGCCTAAGAAAGAAATTTACAAGAACAAAAAAGGAAAAACTACCTACTTAAACTCTGGGGATTGGATAGAAAATCTGACTGCCCTTGAGTACAATTTCAAGCGCTGGAGAATCTATCACTACAACCATGACAAACTATCTCCCTTCTTTGCTGATGAAGACCTCAAAGAAATGGGTCTTGAAGATCTTATTACTTCAATAACGACTAGAGAAGAAGGATTAAGGAATATAAATGTCATTGAAAACAACAATGACTCTCAGACTAAATCAAAGCGCGTTCAATAACTTGAATCGGATGGATCGCATCGCGTGCTGTCCCATCCTTAATTTGATGTCTACAACTTGTTCCATTAGCAACGATAATGGTTCTCTCGTCAGACTTTTGAATGGATTTAAAAAGGCGTAAGCCTCCCATTTTCATAGAGACCTCGTAATGCTCGGCCTCATATCCGAACGAACCTGCCATGCCACAACATCCGCTATTGATAATAGACACCGTGTAATTCGGTATTTGGTTAAGCAAATCAAAAGTAACTTTGGTATTGGACAATGCTTTTTGATGACAATGCACGTGAACTTTAACCTCTGCAGATTCCTTGTGAAAAATAGAATGATCTAAGCTTTGATTTTCGAATTCCTTTGCTAAGAACTCTTCAATCAAAAACGTTTGATTCTTTAATTTTTGAACCATTGGATGGTTAGGAAGTAATCTTTGATACTCATCTCTAAAAGTTAAAATAGCAGACGGTTCAATACCTACAATTACTACTTCCTCTTCGATAAACGAAGCAAATCTGCTAGTCATCTCCTCTGCTGCCGCCTTCGCTTGTTTTAAAAAGCCCTTCGATATGAACGCTCGACCACTTTCGCCAAACACCAACTCTAGGTTATATCCCAGACGGTGTAAAGTACTGATTGCAGATTTAGCAATAGCCACATCCATATATTGACTAAATTCATCAATGTAGAGGGCTAGTCTTTGAGCCCCTTGTTTAGCAGGTTGATTCTTCTGCAACTTTGCCAGATACTTCTTAAAATCAACGTTATACACCAGAGGTAATTGTCTCTGCTTTGCAATACCTGAAAGTGATTTAATTACGTTAGCAAACGAACTAGTGAAAATCAAACGCGTAATCGGTGCTATCCTGCTTGAAAGACGATTGATTAATGTACTGTAAGCAAACAGTTTCGATCTTAACTTATATCCTTTCTGTTCTTGATATTGAAACAAATATTCTGATTTCAGTGTAGCCATATCCACATTCGATGGACATTCACTAGCACAAGCTTTACAGCTTACACATAAATCTAGAACTTCAATAGCATCCTCGCTTGCAAATACCTTTTCTCTCTTATTTTCAGTTAAAGCGATTCGAAGTGCATTAGCGCGTGCTCTAGTGGTGTCTTTCTCTTCTCGTGTCGCGTGATAACTTGGACACATTCCACCACTCGATTTTTCAGTTTTACGACAATCTCCACTCCCATTGCAACGTTCTACTGCTCTCAAATAACCTAAGCTATCCTCAAAATCTAATAAGGTCTCTATCTCAGGTTCTGTTCTTCCAGGTTCAAAACGTAGGCTTTGATCCATAGGGAATGGATCTACGATCTTATTAGGATTAAATAGATTATTCGGATCAAAAACAGCTTTTATCTTTCGAAGGAGATCGTAGTTCTTATTACCAATTAAAAATGGGATAAACTCTGCACGAACGATTCCATCACCGTGCTCTCCACTGAAACTACCCTGGTATTTTTTGGTAAGATGTGCAACATCGGTTGTAATTGCTCTGAACAGAACAACATCTGACTGATCCTTTAAATTTAAAATGGGTCTTAGATGTAATTCCCCGGCTCCAGCATGTGCGTAATACACCGCCTTTTGATCGTACCCTTTCATGATTTCAGAAAACTCCATGATAAAGGGCTTTAAATCAGAAAGAGCTACCGCCGTATCCTCAATACAGGCGACTGCCTTTTTATCACCAACAATATTCCCCAGTAAGCCTAGACCTGCCTTTCTAAGCTGATTCGCGTCAGAAATTCTAGAACCTCGTAAAACTGGATTGGCATAACTCTTACTCTTACTATCTATAAGATTTAATAAAGAAGCTAATTTTTGTTCAAGTCCTTCCTCTGTTTGATCGCGTACCTCGAGCATCAGAACGGCCTCAGGATCACCTTCAATGAAAGATCTCATCTCTCTATAGGTGTGATTCCCCTTAGTACAATCGAGGATTACTCGATCCATCATTTCACAGGTAAACAATTCTTCTTGCATCACCACTGCTACATCACTTAATGCCTCTTCAAGAGTTTGGTAATGGGTAACTATCATTGCTGAAGTGCTAGGCATCAGATCATCTAATGCAAGAGTAATTTGAGAGGTAAAAGCAAGAGTGCCTTCACTACCGCAGAGCAACTTTGCTAGATTAAAGGGTTCTGATCCGCCGAAAGGTATCATTTCAAGAAGGTCATCTACGGCGTATCCTGTGTTTCTTCGATGAATTTCTTTTTTAGGGAACTCCTTTTCAATTTCCTCTTTAACCCCTTTTTCAGATAGTAATTCAATAATTTGATTTTCAATCTGTTGTCCAAATTTAGAGGTGATCCTATCAGACGGTGTATTAGGCTCCTTAAGGAGCTCTCCGAATTCATGGATAGATCCGTCAGAAAGAATAGATCGAAGACCTACCACCTTATCACGAGTAACTCCATAACGAATAGAAGTCGTACCTGAACTGTTATTTCCTACCATTCCACCGATCATACATCGATTAGCCGTCGATGTATTTGGACCGAAGAACAAACCATGGGGTTGGAGAAATTGATTGAGTTCATCCCTTATCACTCCAGGTTCAACCGTGATTAAACGCCTTTCTTTATCAAAAGCAATAATTCGGTTCAAGTACTTAGAGGTGTCAACTACAACGCCATCCCCAACGCATTGTCCGGCTAAGGAGGTACCTGCAGCTCTAGGGATTAGTGGGACTTTATTGTCAGCCGACCATGAGACCAATTTTATAAGATCATCCTCATTCGATGGTATAGCAACCCCTTTAGGAGTCATCTGATATACCGAAGCGTCTGTAGAATAGATCGCTTTGGACAAGTCATCAGAGCGAAGTTCTCCTTCAAATTGATTTATTAATTGACCGAACAACTCTGATTTCATAATAGATTATCTCAATTTTTTAATAACCAACAAGGCGAGAAAAAGTATAGACAAAAATACCCATAGTAGCGGATTTTCTCGTAGTAAAGACGGATAAAATAGAAAGGTCATAAGAATACCACCTATTCCACCACCTATATGAGCGGCATGCCCTATGCGATCAGAGTTACGCAAAATACCAACCATAGAATACCCTAAAAATCCTAAACCAAATAAAGGCGCCGGGATAGGAAATGGTAGTGGAAGAATATAGAGTTTCATTGACGGATTGAAAACTAAACTTGAAAACACAATCCCTGAAATCGCTCCAGAGGCACCTACGGCAGTATAATAGTATTCTTTGTGATAATAAAAATAGGTTAGCAAATTACCCGTGAGTAATGAAAACAGATAGAGCCCAAGAAATCCTACCGTACCAAAAATGGTGTGAATAGTTGGAGCAAAGAAGTAAAAAGTAAGCCCATTTACCAGTAAATGCCACCATCCGACATGTAAAAACCCAGAGGTAAGTAATCGATACCACTGCCCTGATTTCAATCCACTCACTGAAAAACAATAAGCGTTGAAAAATGAAGAATCCCTAAAGCCTTTATAGGACATTAAGAATGTGAAAACTAGCAGTACAGTAGTGAGGTCTAAGCTCAAATTGAATATCTAATTAGGTGGTAAATATACGTATCTTTAACCCCTATGTTTTTGAAACGACTAACCTTTATTACTGCATACCCATGGTTAAGGCTAGTTGCGTTTTTACCCTTCCCCATACTTTATGCAATTTCATCAGTTATTGCCATTATACTGTTTGATGTTTTTAAATATCGTAGAGCAGTAATTGATGAAAACCTTGAAACTGCGTTCCCTAAATTAGACGAGAACGAAAAGCGTAAAATTCGAAGAAAATTCTACTTCCACTTCACCGATTTATTCATCGAAAGTTTAAAGAATGGATTAATGTCTAATTCAACCTTTAAGAAACGTTTTCAAGTGAAGAATGTCGAACTAGTAGAACAATTCGCGAAGGAAAACAGGGGCATTGTAATACTAGCTGCACACCAAGGAAATTGGGAATGGACAGGAGCCATAGCACTATACACTAAAGTTCCCGTTTATGGAATCTACCAGAAAATCAACAATCCATTTTTTGATCGTTTCATTCGTAAAACAAGAGGCAAGTCAGGAATGCATTTGGTCCCCACTTTTAAACTAAGAGAGGTACTCGAAGAAAATCAAAGAAACCAGCTTTTCGGAATGTACGGTTTGGCAAGTGACCAGTCACCAATGATTAAAAAAACCAAGCATTGGTATACTTTCTTCGGAAGAGAAGTCCCTATTCATACCGGTGCAGAGGAATTGGCACGAACTTACGACATGGGAATCGTTTACTTGTCTATTCGAAAAGAAAGACGAGGCTACTACACAGCAAGCTTTGAGACTTTTCAGCCTCAAGTTGAAGGGTCTTCGAATTATTCAATCATGGAGGCTTACATGCAAAAGGTTGAACTTGAAATCAAGGAACAACCGCACACTTACCTATGGACACATAGACGATTCAAACACGCTAAGAAGTCGCTTTAATTTCTGCGATAAATTGTTGCGCTAAATCCTTCGCTAGAGCTTCAGTTTTTGCCTCGGTGTAAATTCTTATAATCGGTTCGGTGTTTGATTTTCTCATATGAACCCAAGACTCTTCAAAATCAATTTTTAAACCATCGATTGTGGTACATTGCTCATTCGCGTACATCTCTCCTAGCTTCTTCAAAATCTGATCAGGATTGATCGAAACGGATAATTCGATCTTCTCCTTTGCCATAAAATAGACGGGATAAGAAGCTCGTAACGCCGAGACTGTCTGTTGTCTTTCAGTGAGAAGCATTAGAAAAAGGGCGATTCCTACAAGAGCATCTCTCCCGTAGTGATTTTCAGGATAAATAATTCCACCGTTTCCTTCCCCACCGATAATTGCGTCGGTTGATTTCATTTTTTGAACCACATTTACTTCACCTACTGCAGCAGCTTCATACTCCTGATGGTACCTTAACGTCACTTCTTTCAAAGCGCGTGTTGAAGATAAATTTGAAACCGTATTACCCGGTGTTTTAGAAAGTACGTAATCGGCGCAGGCTACAAGGGTGTATTCTTCCCCAAACATTTTTCCATTTTCGTCAACGAGAGCCAAACGATCTACATCAGGATCCACCGTGATACCGAAATGAGCCTTTTCTTCTTGTACCGAACGCATCAAATCTCCCAAATGCTTTTCTAGAGGTTCTGGATTGTGAGGAAAATTACCCGTTGGTTCACAATACATGGCCTTATAACTTACTCCCAATCGATCTAGAAGTTTTGGTATTGCAATACCTCCTGTAGAATTTACCGCATCGATCACCACATGAAAACCTTGAGATTTAATTCGTTCTGCATCTATTAGAGGTAAGCTTAGTATTTTCTCAATATGTCTATCGATATAATCATTGACAACAGTGATAGTACCTAACTCATCGATACTAGCAAAATTCACATCCGTTGATTCCGATAACTTTAAAAGCTGTTCTCCAACGGTAGCATTTAAAAATTCACCGTTTTTATCCAAAAGTTTTAAAGCATTCCATTCTCCAGGATTATGAGAAGCGGTAATAATTACACCCCCATCAGCACCTTCGTTTACGGTAGCAAATTCAACCGTCGGAGTGGTAGACAACCCTAAATTAATCACGTCTATACCGGAGCCTAGCAGGGTGTTTTGAAAAATGCTTTGAACCATTGGCCCAGACAATCGAGCATCTCTACCAATTACAACCCTTGCACGTTCATTGACCTTGTTAGCCTTCACCAGACTAGCATAGGCCGTTGCGAATTTTACAATATCAACAGGGGTAAGATTCTCTCCAGGATTTCCTCCAATAGTTCCACGAATTCCTGAAATCGATTTTATTAAGGTCATGTCTTAAGGTTTGTTGTTTGCAAAGATATCAAAGACATTTATCTTAACTTCCCAATTCTTAAATGACTTCAAGGTGAAAAACTATTTCTATTTTCTTCTAGCGATAAGTGTAATTTCTTGTACCAATCATTCAGGTTCTTCGGAGCAGGTTCAAGAATTAGAAATCTATGATGAAGCTGCGGTGGTAAGCGCGAGAAAAGAGGCCTCTGATATAGGGATAGCCATCTTAAAGAAAGGCGGGAACGCTTTTGATGCCATGGTGGCAACCGAGTTAGCTTTGGCAGTGTCTTACCCGTTTGCTGGGAATATCTCTGGAGGAGGTTTTATGGTGTACCGAATGAACAATGGTGAAATCGGAAGTATCGACTACAGAGAAATGGCCCCTGCCGCAACTCATAAGGATTATTATTTAGACGAAGAGGGCAATGTTATTCCCGGTAAAAGCACCCTAGGAGCGACTGCTGTTGGAATTCCTGGGACTCTTTCAGGTCTTTTCGAAGTTCATAAGAAATTTGGGACACTGCCGATGGAAGAACTGATTCAGCCAGCCATTGATCTGGCTAGAAATGGAATCATCGTTACAGAAAGACAAGCTCAATCCTTCGCCTATTATGACAGCATTTTTACCGTGGTTAACCATAAACCCCTAGCTCTCTTTCATCAGAAAAAAGCGGGTGACACCATTGTATTTGATGCACTTGCAAATACCTTAGAAACTATTAAAAATGAAGGAGAACAAGCTTTTTACGGAGGAAGTCTTGCTGAGAAAATGGTTTCATTTTTACAAAGTAACGGAGGAGCTCACACCCTAGAAGATTTTAAAAGTTATAAAGCAAAATGGAGAGAACCGATCACTTTTGACTTTTTAGGTAACCGTATAATTTCAATGGGTCCACCAAGCAGTGGAGGTGTAACCCTTAAACAAATTTTTGGAATGCTTGAATCGTTGGACTTGATGAATGAATCACCAGATACAGCTGCTTACATCCATAAATTGTCTGCCACCTTTAGGCGGGCTTACGCAGACCGAAATGAGTACTTGGGTGACCCTGATTTTGTTGCCATACCCGTGGATGAATTAACGAATACTGGATACTTAGCATCAAGAATTTCAAATTTTGAAAAGGACACTATTGTTGCCATTGGTGACATCAATCCCGGGAAGTTTGTCGAATCAGATGAGACGACCCACTATTCTATCGTTGACTCCTATGGTAACGCAGTTTCTGTAACAACGACGTTGAACGGAGGTTACGGCTCAAAGCTATTTGATCCTGAGCTTGGGTTTTTCTATAATAATGAGATGGACGACTTTAGCTCAAAACCTGGAGTTCCTAATATGTTTGGTTTGGTAGGTTCCGAAGCAAATGCTATTGCTCCTGGTAAACGAATGCTGAGCAGTATGACTCCGACTATTGTAGAAAAGGATGATGAATTATTTTTAGTAGTAGGAACACCAGGGGGATCTACCATTATCACTGCAGTAGCACAAGTAATACTAAGATCGGCTTATTACGACATACCTATGCAAGAAGCGGTCGATGCAGCTAGATTTCATCATCAAGGCGTTCCAGATCGCTTGATTCTTGAACCTAACCGATTTAGTGCAGTTGTTATTGACTCGTTAAAACAGATGGGATACACTATTTCTGAGAGAACCAACCGTATCATCGGAAAGGTTAATGCTATTAAAATTACAGAAGATAGAAAACTTGAGACAGGAGCTGATTCTCGAGGAGACGATACTGCCTCTGGCTACTAGTTATTGGTATCTAGACGACGTTTAAGAAGTTCCATCGATTGTTTTAACTCAGTCATTAATTGCTGATTGTTGTCAGCATCTAAGTGAAAGGTTAAACGGCTACTTACTTCCCAAATCTCCTTGATTCGAAAGGGTTTTACTTTATACGCGGGATAAGCAGAGTTAAGCGATTCTAGTATCACATCATTCGATCGCTCAGGTAATACCACCTTTTTTACCAAAACACTATCGTCTAGTACAACAACATACATTTTCGAAGGCCGAACTTCATCGATACTCGATAGTGCTTTTGCTATTACCCAATCACCCGGCTGAAGAGCAGGTAGCATCGAATCTCCCTCCACTTGAAAACCTCTGTAAGTTGCATTTCGAAACTCCTTAAGGGGAAGATCAAATGCAGGTAAAGTTTGATACCATGAAGTGTCCGCGATATTTTGTGGATATCCTGCTGCTGCTTTTTGGCTAACCAATAATACATTCTCGTTTTCCTGTGAATTTAAAGTTACCACTGCTGGTAATACGCTAGCCTTATCTCGAATATTTGCAATAAACATATCACCGCTAGAACCAAATAACCAAAGCGGATTCACATGATATTCTTGATAGAGCTTGGCAACTACGAAACCAGGAATTTTGGTTTTCCCGCGTTCGATATCTGCCGTTGATCCCTTTAAGCCTAAAAATTCGCCAAACGCTGTTTGCGTAAATCCGAGCTCTTTACGTAAGTGAGCAAATCGAGTATAGTTCTCTTTCATATTTCAATTATAGGGAATATTTCCGAATAATACTAGGAATTAATCCAAGTTATATTGTTCTAATTTTACGGCTGTTATGAAAGAAGAAAAAGAACTGCTTTCGATAAGAAATGCACGAACCCATAATCTCAAAAATATAGATTTAGATATTCCTCGAGACCAGTTAGTTGTTTTAACAGGTCTTTCGGGAAGTGGTAAATCCTCGCTAGCTTTCGATACGATTTACGCAGAAGGACAACGGCGCTATCTGGAGACTTTTTCGGCATATGCCAGACAATTCTTAGGTGGACTCGAACGACCTGACGTAGATAAAATTGACGGCCTTTCCCCGGTTATCGCTATCGAGCAAAAAACGACATCGAGGTCCCCTAGATCGACGGTAGGAACCATTACCGAAATTTATGATTTCTTAAGATTGCTATATGCAAGGGTAGCAATTGGGCACTCTCCAGTTACAGGCCTGCCATTGGTTCGATATACGCTAGATCAAATTGTAACCTTAATCATAGAGCGTTTTGAAAATCAATCGGTGTCTATTTTGGCCCCGCTCGTTCGTTCGCGTAAAGGGCATTACAGAGAACTGTTTGAAAGTCTCTTGAAACAAGGGTTTTTAAGAGCAAGAATTGATGGAGTTATCATCGAACTTACTCCAGGAATGAAACTCGATCGATACAAAACACATGATATCGAATTGGTTGTTGATCGGTTTCCGTTACAATCGAGCCAGCTTGATTTAGCAAGAATCAAACAATCAGTTTCTCTAGGCCTAAAAAAAGGAAATGACGTTGTTTTGGTACATATCAAGGAAACTAATGAGGTTCACTACTTTAGTGCAAGTCTGATGTGCCCCGAGTCTGGAATCTCATTAGATGCGCCTGAGCCCAATAGCTTTTCATTTAACTCACCCAAAGGCATGTGTCCTAGATGTAAGGGCTTGGGGGTGGTTTCAAGACTTTCAATGCGTGAGGTTTTCCCTGATCCTAAATTAACTATCCGAAAGGGAGGTATTGCTCCTCTTGGCACCTATAAAAAGAACTGGATTTTTGGTCAAATCGAACAAATCGGACTTTTGTATGATTTCGACCTTGATACCAAGGTTGAGGACCTAAACGATAAAGCTGTTGATGCACTGATAAATGGAGTAAAAGAAACCATAAATATTCCCTCAAAATCACTTGGTGTGACACGCAACTACCAAGTGGATTACGAAGGGATTGGATCCTTTATACAAGGCCAATACGATGCTGCAAATTCCACATCTATTCGAAGATGGGCTTCTCAATATCTCGAGGAACAAAGGTGTGAAGAATGCAATGGTTCTCGACTAAATAAGGAAGCTGCCTTTTTTAAAATTGGGGGAAAAACACTCGCGGAGTTAGCCTCCCTAGACTTGGCCGAACTCTTTGATTTTTTTGAAACGGTAGAAAATCACTTAGGACAAAGAGAACAGGTTATAGCAGAAGATCTATTGAAAGAAATTCGCAGTCGCATACGTTTCATGTTGAATGTAGGACTTGACTATCTCGCACTAAATCGGAGTTCAAAATCTCTTTCAGGAGGCGAAGCCCAACGTATCAGATTAGCTACACAAATTGGTTCCCAACTGGTAGGGGTACTATACATACTAGATGAGCCAAGTATTGGTCTTCACCAGCGCGACAATATGAAACTTATTCAGGCGCTCACTGAATTAAGAGATTTAGGAAATTCAGTATTAGTGGTAGAGCACGATAAGGACATGATGCTCGAGTCAGATCAAATCATAGATATTGGGCCTGCAGCTGGTAAACACGGAGGAGAGATCATCTTTCAAGGTAGTCCTAGCGAATTACACAATGCAAAAACCTTAACAGCTTCTTATATCTCAGGTGAACGCGAAGTTGAGATACCTGAAAAAAGAAGAGTCCCAAAAGACTTTATTCAACTCAAAGGATGTACGGGACACAATCTTAAAAGCGTATCGATTGATATTCCAATAGGAGTATTGACTGTGGTTTCAGGGGTCTCTGGGAGCGGGAAATCTTCGCTAATCAACCAAACCCTCTACCCCATTATGAATGCATTTTATTTCAATGGAGTAAAGGAACCACTACCCTATAAAAAAATAACAGGTCTCGAATTATGTGATAAGGTCATTGATGTAAACCAATCTCCAATAGGTAGAACCCCACGTTCTAATCCAGCCACATATACAGGTGTTTTTAGTGAAATTCGAAACTTATTTGCCAAAACAACCGAAGCTGTCATTAGAGGGTATAAACCTGGTCGATTTAGTTTTAATGTGAAAGGTGGTCGTTGTGAAACTTGTCAAGGGGCCGGGCTAAAAGTTATTGAAATGAATTTCTTACCCGATGTTCATGTGCCTTGTGAAACTTGTTATGGTAAACGATTTAATCGTGAAACTCTAGAAGTCAGATATCGTGGAAAAAGTATCTCCGACGTTCTAGAAATGACTATTGAGGAAGCCACTGAATTTTTTGAAGCAATTCCAAAGATTCATCGCATTCTCAAGACTCTGGACGATGTAGGATTAGGATATATCGCCTTGGGACAGGCCTCAACCACCCTTTCAGGTGGAGAAGCACAGCGGGTAAAATTAGCCACTGAACTTGCGAAACGAGATACGGGAAGAACTTTTTATATTCTTGACGAACCCACCACAGGGCTACACTTTGAAGATGTGCGAATTCTTTTAGAAGTGCTCCAACGATTGGTCAATAAAGGAAATTCGGTTCTAATTATAGAGCACAACCTCGATGTGATTAAAATAGCAGATTACATTATTGATATTGGGCCTGAGGGAGGTAAAGGTGGAGGACAAATTGTTGCGACTGGAACACCTGAAGAAGTAGCAAGGAGTAAAAAAAGTTTGACAGCACCATTCTTAAAGCAAGAATTAAAGTAAATTCAAACTCAATCTATTATTCAATGTCTAGACAAGAAGAAAAAATTTGGAATCAAATTAAGACCAATGATTCTTGGGCAATTTTTAAGATCATGGGTGAGTTTGTCGAAGGCTATGAGCGGATGGCTAAAATAGGACCTTGTGTAAGCATCTTTGGATCTGCCCGTACTCCTGAAAATAATGCTTACTACCAACTCGGAAAAGACATTGCCGAACAACTATCCAATGAAGGCTTCGGAATCATTACAGGCGGCGGACCGGGAATCATGGAGGCAGCCAATAAAGGAGCGAAAGAAAGCAAAGGAATTTCAGTCGGTCTCAATATCAAACTACCTTTCGAGCAACATCCAAATACATTCATCGACGAAGACAAGAATATCGATTTTGATTATTTCTTTGTTCGCAAAGTCATGTTTGTGAAATATGCCCAAAGTTTCGTTGTAATGCCTGGAGGTTTTGGTACGTTAGATGAACTCTTTGAAGCGGTAACCCTAATTCAGACTAACAAGATTAAACGTTTCCCAATTGTTCTTGTTGGAAAAGATTTTTGGAAAGGTCTAATTGAGTGGATCAAAGATCAGCTTCTCGGACAGAAAAATATCAGTCCTGAAGATTTAGATTTGATACACCTTGTTGATACCCCTGATGAGGTAGTCGAAATAATTACCAGTTTCTACAAAGGAAAAGATCTTCGACCTAATTTTTAAAATGACCCCATTCAGGTTTTTATTTCTTCTTTTAATCAGTGGGATTTACGCACAAGAATCACCTCCTATGCGTTATAATGCAAGTCTCGATATACAAGAGGATAAAACCATTAAGGTGTCTAGCCAATTAGAATTAACCCCTGAGTACTTTGTTTATGGAGATTCATTGTATTTGTATGATTGGAATCATTCCTATTCCTCTAAAGTAACCCCGCTAGCCAAATCATTTAGACAGGTTTTTGATCGCCGGCTTCATCTTGCATCCGATAAGGATCGGGGTAAAACCCTTGATTTGTCAATCAAAATCGACGGTTCAGAAGTTCCCTATTCACGAATTGAATTTGACATTTTAGCTATTAAAATTCCCTCCGTGAATAAGACCGATCCCTTAACCCTAAACATTGATTACACACTATATCTCCCAGATATCAGGTTCACAGGTTACGGAAAAGACAAGGAATCTTTTATTCTTAAAAATCAATTCATTATTCCCGTACCCAAAGAAGATGAGCGGTTAAGAGCACATCATTTTAGACAACGTGGAAATCAAAGATCTGGCATTGTTTCCTATAACATTCGTTTTAAGGACACAAAGAAACTGTTTATTGAAAGTGATCTGCCTGCAATTGGCACCAATCAAATCGGGGGAGTTCTTGCTTCTCCCCCTACGATTGTTGTTAATTACACCAAAAAAACTACTCGTTTCAATAACCAACTACCCGAAATTGTCCTAACTAATGAATGGTTAGCTGATTTTGACAACATCGAAGCAACCCTAGATAAAGTCCTGCCTTTTCTTGAGAATTATTTAGCGGGGATAAGTTTTAGGCCACTACTTATTCTAGAACAAGACTATAAAGAAAGACCCCTAGTTGGTGTTGACGATATTCCGTCTTTTTTGTCACCTTATCCGGCTAATTTTATTGAAGAATTAAAATTATTAAAGACTATTGCTCGTAAGTATCTTCAACTCAATTTTGATTCTAACCCTGAATTAGAACAATTTTATATTGACGGATTCTCCCAGTATTTACTGCAAGAATATGTTTCTTATCAATACCCAACCCTCTCATTTAGCGGAAAATTCGCTAGTTGGTGGCCTGTCAAAAAATACGATCTCGGACAAATCGATTTTAACCATCATTTTCAATGGCTTGATCGATACATAGAAAATAGAAACTCAGACCAACCTTTATTATCTAGGTCAGATCAATTACTCAATTACAATTGGCAAATTGCGCATCCGATACGTTCTGCTCAATTGTTTGATTTAAGTATCAGTGATGAAAATAAATTAGCGATTCGATCTAGCCTCAAATCCTATCAGCTTAGTCAATATCTAAAACCGGGTGCCTCTGCATTCGACTTAAAATGGTACCTACCTTCTAAAATCAATGCACCAATTGTTGACCGAAGAATTTTAAGTAACAGAAATCACATCGATTTCAGGTTACATCTTGAACAACAACGATCAGGGATTGATTTCTTAAGAGTTTCACAAAATGGAGCCTATGCCTTACCCGTTAAAGTGTCTCAAATGAGAGGAGATTCAATACTGAACGAAAAATGGATTTATAATTCAAAAAGACAACCCTATGTGAATTTTGAAAACCAGCCTGGAGTTCGATATGTGGTAAATCCCCACCTCGAGTCACCCGAGTTTAAAACAAATAATAATGTACTAAACCCAAGATCTAAACTTTTCGCTAAACCTATAAAAATACTACCCTTTACAGACCTTCCTAGTGCTGCTCATAACAATCTTTTTATAACCCCCCAAGCCGATTTCAATCTTTACGATGGAGTTGCTGCTGGCCTAAGTTTTTCCAATCAAAGTCTATTGAACAAACCCACCGAGTTTCAAATTACTCCTCTTTATTCTTCCAAAGAAAATACCGTCATTGGTAATTTTTCAGTCCTAAAAAATCATTGGCTGATGGACCGAAACAGGACTCGTATTTCTTACGGGATTTTTGGTGCTTCTCAGCACTTTAATAAAAATTCGCTGTATACAACCTTAACCCCTTTTATTCGCTTGAGCGGGCAAGATCCCGATTTAAATAAACGCCATAGAAATAGTTGGATGTTTAGGTACCGCTTGGTGTCTAGAAGCTACGATGATGAAATTGTTGTGCCAACTACACTAACTAATCCCGATTATGGTGTTCTTAATATTCGTCATCAACAGAGCACCCAGAGTTTGTTTGATTTTCAAAGTACCCTAGCAGATTTACAAATTTCGAATCATTTTATAAAGGTCTCCGGAGCGATTGAATATCGAAAATTATTTACAAATAACACTCAGCTTAGTGCACGATTGTTCGCAGGGGCTTTTATCAAGAACAACACCAATGATGATTATTTTTCATTCGGAGTTAATGGTCCAAATGACTATCTCTATGACTACAATCTCATTGGTCGATCTGAATCTAGCGGTTTATTCTCTCAACAACTCGTTAGAGCCGAAGGAGCTTTTGTCTCTGAAATGGTTAATCGCGAATTCGCTAATAGAGGTTTGATCACATTGAGCACAGCGATTAACTTATATCGTTTTATAGAAATGTATACCGAATTTGCTCTTCAGAAAGATCTCGGTCAAAACGCAGAAATCTACCACGGATCAGGTATTCGATTAAATCTAGTACCCGATTTCTTAGAAATATACTTACCCGTGCACCATCAGAAAGGATATGTCTCATTTAGCGACGATTACCTCAGTAAAGTTAGATTTGTACTTGCATTGCGTTTTGAAACCCTCAGTCGACTCTTTACAAGATCCTTGTTCTAATGTAAAGGGTTTGTTTATTTTTGCCACATCGAATTGATACTTAAGCAAGGCTATGCACGATAATGAAATGACTTTTTCTGAATTTCGATCTCAACTTCTTGAGGATTATCGAATAGCTAGATTGAGCCGGGAATGTAGCCTGTTAGGTAGAAAAGAAGTACTTCTCGGACGTGCCAAATTTGGAATATTTGGTGATGGCAAAGAACTTCCACAAATTGCTTTAAGTAAATTCTTTAAACCAGGCGATTATCGCAGTGGTTATTATAGAGACCAGACTTTGATGTTTGCTCAAGGGTTAATGAACCCTGTTTCGTTTTTTCATACGTTGTTTGGCACTACCGACTTAGCTCACGAACCAATGAATGGAGGAAGACAGATGACCGGGCATTTTTCTACTCCTAATGTGGATCATCACGGAAACTGGATCAATCAAACAAGGCAATTTAACTCGGCATCAGATATTTCATCGACAGCTGGGCAAATGCCACGTTTATTAGGATTAGCTCAGGCTTCCAAAGTTTATCGTAATCGATCGATTAAAGGTTCTTCAAAGTTTAGCGTTTCAGGAGATGAAATCGCTTGGGGAACTATTGGTAATGCTTCAACCTCGGAGGGTCTCTTTTTTGAGGTAATGAACGCGGCTGGGGTAATGCAAGTGCCCATGGTTATGAGTGTTTGGGATGATGAATACGGCATTTCAGTACCGGCAGAATACCATACCATTAAACAAAGTATTTCAGACGCTTTAAAAGGGTTCAGTCGCGATGAAAACTCTCAAGGCTTTGAAATTATTAAAGTTAAAGGATGGGATTACCCTGCGCTTATCGAGGCTTACGGAAGAGCAGAAAAGCTAGCACGTGTAGAGCACGTTCCCGTTTTGGTACATGTTACCGAACTTACTCAACCGCAGGGGCACAGTACCTCAGGTTCACATGAACGTTACAAATCTGAAGATCGCTTGGCATGGGAACAAAACCATGATTGTTTAAGAACTTTCAAGCAATGGATTCTCGAAAATAAGGTTTGTACCCAAGAAGAATTGAATCAAATTGATGAAGAAATTCACCTAGAGGTACAAGAGGCTAAAAAGACCGCATTCAAGGAGTATCAGGAAATTCCACGCGCTTACGCACGTCACCTTAGTGAATTATTAAGTGACAACACTTCGAATCCTTTACCTGAGTATAAGGATCTACTTAAAAAGCTTAATTCTAAGAAATTAGTATTTAAAAAGGATACCTTAGTATCGTTAGATCTAGCTAAAAATATTGCCTTTCAGAAAGGGCAATCAGAAATACTACAACGTCTAAATCAATTAGCTGCTCAAATAAAAAATGAAGAGCTAGACGCTTATAGCAGCGAACTTATTGACGAAAGTCATCGTAGTCTAACCGCTATACCGCATATCCCTGCTATTTATCCAGATAAGCCCCATTTTGTTGACGGGAGAAGAATTCTTCAGGAAAACTTCGATATTCTTTTAGACACTGACCCTCGTCTCATGGTTTTTGGAGAGGATACAGGTAAAATCGGAGGAGTAAATAAAGCTTTAGAAGATCTGCAAGAAAAGTATGGTGAAGATCGTGTAAGTGACACGAGTATCCGTGAGGCCAGCATAATTGGGCAAGGTATTGGTTTAGCTATGCGTGGATTAAGACCCATTGCTGAAATTCAATACCTCGACTACATCTTTTATGCTATTCAAACACTAACAGATGATTTAGCTACACTAAGATATAGATCTGTTGGTCAACAAATTGCGCCATTAGTCGTTCGTACTAGAGGACATCGTTTAGAAGGGATTTGGCATTCGGGTTCTCCTATGGGAGGATTGGTTAATGTACTTCGTGGTATTTACATCCTTTCCCCTAGAAATATGACCCAGGCAGCGGGTATGTATAATGCGCTTCTAAAAGCAAATGAACCAGCTATTGTCATCGAGCCGTTAAACGGTTACAGAAGCAAAGAGGCGTTACCGGAAAATATTGGACATTTTACAACTCCTATTGGAGAAATTGAAGTTGTTGAAGAAGGCTCTGATATCACTGTAGTTTCCTATGGCTCTACCCTAAAAATTGTTTGTGAGGCTTCAGAACGATTACGCACCTTTGGAATTTCTTGTGAAATTATTGATGCTCAAACCCTGTGGCCATTTGACAAAAGTCAACGCAGC
>JAAZVY010000060.1 GCA_018623195.1 Flavobacteriaceae bacterium
ACTTCTTTGGTGGTTTCAAATCTTATTTTTCAGAAGTTTTTTTATTGGTCCCCTTTCGGCGAGGTAAGCCTGTTTTCTGCTCCTTTATTCGAACTTTCAGTAGGTATTTTACCCTATCCGCTAACGTTTTTAATCACCGATTTGATCTCAGAAATCTATGGTAAAAAGATGGCGAATAAAGTAGTGGTTGTAGGAATTATTGCCTCAGTTTTTTCACTACTTATTGTTTATACAGCCTCTTCAGTAAGTGCCACTGATTGGTCACCCGTTAGTGATGAATTATTTTCAAAGGTTTTTGGAAATACAATTGTTGCCGTGTTTTCTTCTATGATGGCTTATTTACTGGCTCAGTTTGTAGACATTCAGATCTATCACTTTTGGAAAACACTAACCAAGGGTCGACATCTTTGGCTGAGAAATAACTTTTCTACCTTCTCCTCTCAGCTTATCGATACGACCTCGGTTGTTTTGTTGCTCTGTTTCTTCGGTGAAATTGGTTGGGAACGATTTACGGGACTCGTTCTTTCAGGGTTTCTCTTTAAGGCACTAATTGCCCTTCTAGACACACCGATTCTCTATTTGATGGTTTATGGATGTCGTAGATACTTTCGATTAGAAGTCAATGAAGAGATTGACTTGTTCGAAACTAGTTAAGTCGCAGCTCTATTTGGTAGCCCTCATGTGATCGAACATTGAAGACTCTTCCGTCTTCAAAAAGTAGATATTGTCCTTTGATCCCTGCAAGTACTCCATTGAGTTCTGGCTCTTTGGTGAGATTAGTACTCTGAACCTCTTGACCTTTAGGATCAAACGGAAAGTTGAGGTGAACGACTTCGCTTTCAACCATAAAATCGCTCACTTCACTGGGGACATACGCTTTTAAAGAGTTCCAGTGCTGTTTTAAATCCAAGGTAGATTCTGGCTTAGACAGCATTACTCTAAAATTAGTCTTGTCGCTGATGTGTTCCTTTAAAGCTACTTCGGCAACCCCTGCTAGATACCGATTGGGAACTTCTAAAATAGCTAGTGCTTGGTGAGCTCCTTGGTCAATCCAACGGGTAGGTAATTGTTTTTTTCGAGTGATTCCGACCTTGATCGCACCAGTATTAGATAAATACACGATGTGAGGTTGTAATTGCATTTGCTTCTCAAACTCTAGATCGCGGTCCGCGATCCCTAAATGTGCTTTACTCTCCTCGGGTTTCATAATCCAAGTGCCTGCCATTGGAGATTCGAAGAAGCATTTTTTACAAAATCCTTGTCTGAAAATTCCGTGATCGTCACCACATTCAAGACATTGATATCCGACATGCTTTATTTGAATGGATTTGCCGATAAGTTGGTTGACTTGTAGCAAATCATTTTCGATAGGGAGAAAATAATTAATCGGACTGAAATCTTCAGTTTCCATCTTCTTTAGTACCGTTTGAAAAAGCATAGATAGGGATGTGTATATTTGAGCTTTACAACCTCTAATGTACGAATAATGATGCTGCCTCTTTTTAATTCTGTTGCCTCTTGGCTGCTTAAGAAAAGATTTCATCAGATACAGCTATTTATCAAGTACCCAGGAGAGGTTCAATTCGAAGTATTACAGAAACTACTCGAAACCGCTTCAAGTACCGAAGTGGGAAAAAGCCATGATTTTAGTAGTATTCGCACCTATGAAGATTTCGCTTCTAGAGTTCCTATTGTTAGCTACGAGGATATAGCAGATCAGATCCAGAGAACAAGAGAAGGAGAACAAAATGTTTTTTGGCCTAGTCCAATTAAATGGTTTGCGAAAAGTAGTGGCACCACCAATGCCAAGAGTAAATTTATTCCAGTAAGTCAAGAGGCACTAGATGACTGTCACTATAAAAGTGGTAAAGATCTGTTGTCGCTGTATTTGAATAATAATGAGAATTCTAAACTCTTCACAGGTAAAAGCTTAAGGCTAGGAGGGAGCAAAGAACTGTATAAAGATAAAGGCTCTTATTTCGGAGACCTATCTGCCATACTTATTGATAATCTGCCGAAGTGGGCCGTGTATAGTAGTACGCCAAGTAATCGGATATCCTTATTATCTGATTGGGAAACAAAGATTGCAGCAATTATCTCTGAAAGCACTAAAGAGAACGTCACTTCACTTGCTGGAGTACCTTCATGGATGCTTGTTTTACTCAATGAAATCAATACTTATTCAGGTACTGACCACTTGTTTGAAATCTGGGAGAATCTAGAGGTCTATTTTCATGGTGGAGTGAGTTTTACCCCGTACCGTGCTCAATATGAACGATTGCTTCCAAAAAGCAACTTCAAATACTATGAGATTTACAATGCCTCTGAAGGGTTTTTTGCTATTCAAGATCGAAACTACCAGAATGACTTACTGCTTATGCTTGATTATGGAATTTTTTACGAATTCATTCCACTAGATACGCTCGGCAGTTTTGGTGAAAAGGCGGTGCCAATTTGGGAAGTGAAGTTAGGGGTGAATTATGCCATGGTAATCACTACAAACGCTGGTTTATGGCGCTATATCATTGGTGATACCGTTCGATTTACTTCTGTCGACCCTTATCGAATTAAAATTACGGGTAGAACTAAACACTTCATTAATGTGTTTGGCGAGGAGCTCATGGTTGAAAATGCGGAGCAAGGCCTGAGAACGGCTTGTGAACAAACCGGGGCCAGTATTAGCGATTACACGGTTGCACCTATCTTTATGTCAGAAAATAAAAAAGGGGCGCATCAGTGGCTTATTGAATTCAATAGAGCGCCTTCTGACTATGCTCAATTCATGCAGGTGTTAGACGAGGCTTTACAGCACCTGAATTCTGATTACGAGGCAAAGCGTTTAAAGGATATTACACTCAGAGCACCCGAACTAGTTGTTGCTAAGTCGAAGCTGTTTTATCAGTGGTTAGATGGGCAGAATAAAGTCGGTGGTCAGCACAAAATACCTCGATTGTCGAATACTAGAACCTATATAGAGGAATTATTGGTTCTCAATAAGTAGTAGCTGAAAGGTTTTGGGCTATGAAGCAGCTTTTAGATTTCCTAAAGCAACTGCAGAGGCTCCTGAGAGTTTCTCCTGAACGTAGGTTTTATCTACTTTAAGTTCCTTAACTGAATCTTCTGAAGGTAGCTCATACATTGCATCAGTAAGTACTGCTTCGCACAAGCTTCTCAGGCCTCTTGCTCCTAGATCGTGTTCTAAGGCTTTATCTACCAAAAGTTCTAAAGCGTCGGGAGTTACCTCTAGGGTAATGTCGTCGATCGCAAATAGTTTTTGATATTGCTTAATGATGGCATTTTTGGGTTCAGTGAGTATCGAGAGTAAACTGGTCTTATCTAATGGGTTCATATGAGAAAGTACCGGGAGTCTACCAATGATTTCAGGAATTAGCCCAAAGCTTTTAATGTCTTTAGGACTTACATATTGAAGCAGATTTTCTTTGTCGATTTGGCCACTTTCCATTGAGCTGCTATAACCAACCGCTTGTCGGTTCAGTCGCTTAGAAATGTGTCTTTCGATACCGTCGAATGCACCTCCGGCAATAAATAGGATGTTTGAAGTGTCTACTTCTATAAACTTCTGATCGGGATGTTTTCGACCTCCTTTCGGCGGAACGTTAACAGTAGTACCTTCAAGTAGCTTTAACAATCCTTGCTGCACTCCTTCTCCAGATACATCTCGGGTGATTGATGGATTATCACTTTTTCTAGCAATCTTATCAATCTCATCGATAAAAACGATACCTCTTTGAGCACGTTCAAGATCGTAGTCTGCAGCCTGTAACAGTCTAGTGAGAATACTCTCGACGTCTTCTCCTACATATCCTGCTTCAGTTAGTACAGTGGCATCAACAATGGCTAAAGGAACTTCAAGCATCTTAGCTATAGTCTTTGCAACCAAAGTTTTACCGGTACCTGTTTGCCCTACAATAAGAATATTACTTTTTTGAATTTCAACCTCATTGTCATCGTTGTTTTGCAACAAGCGCTTATAGTGGTTGTATACTGCAACGGATAATACCTTCTTAGTTTTATCCTGACCGATTACATAAGTATCTAAAAAGGCCTTAATTTCTTTCGGCTTTTTTAACGCTAATGATTCAGATAACGCAGCGTTTTTATTTCCTTTTCGCTCCTCAGCGATGATGTGATAGGCCTGTTCAATACAGGCATCACAAATATGAGCGTCAATTCCTGCAATAAGAATTTCGGTTTCTTCTTTCTTTCTTCCGCAGAAAGAACACTGTAGGGATTTATCGCTCATGGTAAGAGGTTAAGAACGAACTAAGATTTCGTCAATCATTCCGTACTCCTTCGCTGCTTCAGCTCTCATCCAGTAATCACGGTCTGAATCTTCGTATACCTTCTCGAAAGGTTGTTTGCTGTGCTTCGCAATGATTTCGTAAAGTTCGTCTTTTAACTTCAGAATTTCTCTTGCGGTGATTTCAATATCTGAAGCTTGACCTTGAGCACCTCCGAGCGGCTGATGTATCATCACTCTAGAGTGTTGTAATCCACTTCTCTTTCCTTCTGCGCCAGCACATAGTAGAACCGCAGCCATTGAGGCAGCAATACCTGTACAAATCGTTGCAACATCAGGTCTTATAAATTGCATGGTGTCGTAAATACCTAAACCAGCGTAAACACTACCTCCGGGTGAGTTGATATAAATCTGAATGTCTTTACTAGCGTCTGTGCTCTCTAAAAATAAAAGCTGTGCCTGAACAATATTTGCTACCTGATCATTGATTCCCGTTCCTAAAAAGATGATTCGGTCCATCATCAGTCTAGAAAACACATCAAAGATGGCAATATTCATTTGGCGCTCTTCAATGATGTTAGGAGTAAGACCAACAGGAGTCATGCTAGATACTATTTGATCGTAATACAACGAGCTGATACCTTGATCTTTTATCGCAAATTTTTTGAATTCTTTACCGTAGTCCATAGCTGTTAACTGCTTTTACTTTAAAGATACTCTAATTAGGCGTATGCTTCTTTGATGAAGTCTTCAAAGCTGATCGCTTTCTCTTTAACTTTTCCTTCTTTCTTGAACAGGTCTAATAACTTCTCATTCATCACCTGGGTAGATAGTCGACGAACCTCTTCTTGATTTTGCATGATAGAGGCAGTGATTTGATCTACTTCTTGGTCGCTAGGGTTCATTCTTCCGAATTGAGCCATTTGACTGCGGATGTAGCTGCCAGCATAGTCTTTCAGTTCATCAAATGAAACCTGGAGGTTGTGAGTTTTGATAAGCTCGGCCTCGATCAATTGGTAACGAATCCCTTTTTCAGAACGCTCGTATTCGGCTTTTGCTTCATCCTCTGTAAGTTCTTTCTCCCCTCCGAATTGAATCCAACGAGTTAAGAATTCAGCGGGTAGATCAAATTTGGTCTCGGCGATGATTGCTTCAGTAATGTCATTCATGAATTTCTGGTCTGCTTGTTGTGCAAATTGCACTTCAGAGTCTGCCTTGATTTTTTCTTTCATTACTTCCACAGAGTCAACAGCGCCTTCACCGAAGAGTTTGTCAAATAACGCTTGATCTAGCGCAGCAGGCTCACGACGATTGATTTCGCTAATGGAGAACTCCACTTCAATTGCTAAACCTTCAGCCTCTTCATTAGAAATTCCTAGAACTCTTGCTAGTTCAAAATCTTTTTCAAAGAGACCTTTCGTTTTAACTTTTACAACCTCACCTACTTTGGCGCCGATGAATTTCTTCGCCGAAGCTTTGCTCTTGATCGTTTTTAGAGCGATGGTAGCCGTATTTTCAATCTTTGGCTCCTCAGCAGTGATTAAACCAGTAACTTCATCGCCTTCTTCAACAGTATCTTTAGAGTGAAGCGAACCGTATTGTTCTTGTAGACGAACTACCTGCTCGTCAATGCTTTTATCCGAAGCTGTGATTTTATAATTGGTAATCGCTTTTTTAGTTTTTAAGGCTGGAGCGATCTCAGGAGCTAGTCCAATTTCAAAATCGAATTGAAGCGTTTCTGCGTTCCAATCGAAATCTTCACGCTCTTTAGGAAGCGGATTTCCTAAAAGGGATAGTTTTTCGTCCTCGATATACTTACCGATTTCGGCTTGTAAGATTTTGTTGATTTCATCAACAAGTACTGCTTGACCGTACTGCTTTTTAATCAGACCTAGTGGCACCTGACCTTTTCTAAATCCTGGGATGTTAGCAGTTTTGCGGTAATTGCCAAGTACGGTATCAACCTTTTCTTGGTAATCAGAAGATTCTAGGCTAATAGTAATTAGCGCGTGTAGTGGAGCAAGCTCTTTTTTGCTGATCGTCATGATAGATCCTAATTTTTAAAACGAGCCGCAAAATTAGTCTATTTTACTAGCGCTTACAAGTTTAAAAATTTCGCAACGGCCTCACCAAAAACAATAGGTTGTTCTGCATGTAGCCAGTGTCCAGCATTGGGGATAGAAACGAGTTCGAAATTTGGGTATTGTCTTTGTAAGCTTGTAAGGTCTGTGTCTTCTATGTAACTGGACTCAAGTCCTCTTATGAATAGGGTTGGGGTGTGTATTTTCGGTGCTTCTGGAAGTGCTTTGCCAATTCGTTCCGGATGAGATCGAAATAGGCTGAGATTGCATTTTACAGAGAGAATACCCTCGTCGGTTCGTTCTAAATTTTTCAATAGAAATTGCCTTAAACCGATTTCTGGGAATAAAGGCATGAGAAATTCTTCGGCTTCTTTTCGACTTCGAAATTGTTGCTCATCTAATTCGCTCAGCGCCTCTAAGATTTTGGTGTGATGTGGCGGATAGGCTTTGGAGGCTATATCTACTACAATAAGCCTTTCAACTCGTTCTTGAAATTGTTGCGCTACGAATTGCGCTGTCTTTCCGCCCATTGAGTGACCGAGAAGATCAAATTTCTCAATTCCTTGATCGTCGGCGTAATCAATAACATCCTGGCTCATGATTTCATAGCTAAACTCCTCGCTGTGAAAGCTCTTACCGTGATTTCGGGCATCTAATAAATGTACTGATCGCCCTTTTTCAGCCCACTTTTTGGCAAAGGTTTTCCAATTGTCTCCACTACCTAGAAATCCGTGTAAGATTAAAAGGGGTTTCCCTTCACCAATAATATTTGAGTGTAGCATACGAACTAGGGGTTTTGTAATCGGTGTAGATATTGGTTCACTACATTGTCTAATCCCAAGTAAATAGCTTCGCAAATCAGTGCGTGCCCGATAGAAACTTCTAAAAGATTGGGGATCGATTTTGCAAAAAACGCGATGTTCTCTAAGGATAAATCGTGTCCGGCATTAACCCCTAAACCTAACTGTTCGGCCCTTTTTGCAGTAGCAATGAAATCTTCAATGGCTTTAGTAGGGTTTGATGGATAAGCAGAGGCGTAGGGTTCTGTATACAATTCGATTCGATCGGTTCCTGTTTTTGCAGCCGCTTCTACCATTTCAGGATTAGCATCTAGAAAGATAGAGGTTCGTATG